>NZ_JBVKAE010000034.1:59930-99262 GCF_055598845.1 Amycolatopsis sp. NPDC039088
AACAGGGGAGTTGGAGGGCCATAAAGGACACCGGGACCAATGCCCTCCCCGGGGAGGTTCGGAGGCGGTGGGGTTGGGAAGGCCTCCTTGAGGGAATCAGATTCCCTCAAGGAGGCCTTCACAACCCGGACCACCACAGGTGGGCGCCGTTACTGTGTGGATTTCGCTTCATCTAACGCAGCAAAATCCACACGGTCGGTCAGCACTGCTTGGGATCAACCGTCACCAGCGCGGAGATGGAGAACGGGTTACCGCGGTCAACGGCGGCAGCAACCGGTAACGGTCGGCATCGAAGTAGGTCGACCAGCTCAGCTGCTCCGGCCAGGAACCGGGTGGCGGCCGAACACCGCGCCGGTCTCATCCGCGATGGTCGTCCACCGTGTCCCAGCCGCCGAGGCGGCCGGGCTCGGCGTTCAGCCACACGTCCACCTCGGACCGAGTCCACAGATTCGTGGCCCAGGATCCGGTCACCAGGCCGTGCACCATCTGTTGCCAGTCGTGCACGCGATGCTCGCCCTCGTGGCCTGGGGCGCAGTCGAAGCCGTTGATCCCACCGCCCGGCCGGTGGGGCGACAGCCCGCGCGCCTCGGCCAGGCCCAGCAGGCGCTCGACCGCCGCCGGGCGCAGCCGCCCCACCGGGTAGCGTCAGCGTCCACGACCAGTCCGAGCCCATGGCACGCCTCATCACCACTCGCGAGGCTTGTCCCTACGTTTTCCGGCCGACTCCCGCATACGGGAGCGCGTTGATGCCCGGGTCGTCGGACATGTCGCCGGCGCCCTGCGGGTTCCACATCGCGCAACCGACGACGCCGGGCTCGACGACTTCGAAACCGTCGAAGAACGACAGCACCTGGTCGTGCGTGCGGGGGATGGGGTTGTTCTGCGTGCTCCGGTATGCCTCGATGGCCTCGTCGAGACCGCTCGAGTCCGCGTCGGCGGCGACGTGCGAGATGGCGAGGAAACTGCCGGGGGCGATGCGTTCGCGGTAGCGGGCGAGGATCGCGTGGGGTTCCCACGAGTCGGGCACGAAATGCAGCAGCAGCAACATGAACACCCCGACCGGCTGGTCGAGGTCCAGTAGTTCCTTCGCCTCGGGCGCGTCGAGGATGTCGTTGACGTCGCGCAGGTCGGCTTGGATGGCGGCGCAGCGGTCGTTGCCGTTCAGCAGCAGTTTGGCGTGCGCCACGGCGACCGATTCACGGTCGACGTAGACCACCCGGCAGTCCGGATCGGCCTGCTGGACGATCTCGTGCAGGTTGCCGACGGTCGGGATACCGGAGCCGATGTCGAGGAACTGCCGCACACCCGCTTCCACCATGTGCAGTGCGGCCCGGCGCAGGAAGGCCCGGTTGAGCCGGGCCGCGTCGCGGATCCCCGGCATGATCCGCAGGATCTGTTCGCCGAGTTCACGGTCGGCCAGGAAGTTGTGGTCGCCGTCGAGCCAGTAGTCGTAGACCCGGGCGGGATTCGGCACGGTCGTGTCGACCTCGGGGGGCACCCAGTTCGGGTTCGCAGTCACCGTCGTCGCCGCCGTTTCCGTGGGAATCCGTTGGGGCACAGGATTCTAGCGGGTCACGGGGAGCGGACCGCCATCGTCCGATCGTGTGGATATGCGGCGGTGGAACCCCGTCCGCCCTCCGGTGGTCCTAAGGTGACCGGGTTCAGCGTCCAGGCACCGGGAGACGAGCACGATGGCACCACCTCCGGACGTCGCCGTCGCACCGGGCCGCTGGCCGCTGCTGGGACATACCGTCGCGATGCTCCGTGACCCGCTGAAACTGCTGTCGTCACTGGGATCGCACGGCGACGTCGTCCGGCTCGACTTCGGCCCGATGCCCGTTTACCTGGTCACCACACCGGAACTGGCCTGGCGGCTGCTTGCCGTCGAAGCGGGGAAGTTCGACAAAGGCCTTGTGTTCGACAAAATGCGGCCGTTGTTCGGCGACGGGCTCGCCACTTCCAATGGCGCGTTCAACCAGCGGCAACGGCGGATGATGCTGCCCGCCTTTCAGCGAAGCCGTATCGAACTCTACGCCGAGACGACGATGACGAAGCTCGCTGTAGAGCTTGCCGACTCGTGGAAACCGGGCGAGGTGGTGGAATTCGACCGGCGGATGCAGGATCTCGCGCTGACCATCTCCGGGCGCACGCTGTTCTCCGCCGAACTCGGCGACGAGGCACTCGCCGAAATCCAGCGGTCGATCCCGATCATGCTGAAGTACGTCATGGTCCGGGCCTTTTCGCCGAAGTTCGTGGAGCGGCTGCCCATTCCGGCGAACCGCGAGTTCGACGCCGCCGCCGCGCGGCTGCGGCGGGTCATCGGCGAGGCCGTCCTGGAGGCGCGTGAGAAGGGCGGTGACCATGGCGATCTGCTGTCGATGTTGTTGCTGGCCAGGGACGACGAGACCGGCGAGAAGATGACCGACCGTCAGGTGGAGGACGAGGTCATCACCATCCTCACCACCGGCGCCGAGACCACCGCCGTCGCGCTGGCCTGGTTCTTCCACGAGATCGGGGTACGGCCGGACATCGAGCGCCGGTTCCACGCCGAGGTCGACGAGGTCCTGGCAGGCGGTCCCGCCCGCTTCGAGCACCTGCCGCGGCTGGTCTACACGCAGCGGATCATCAACGAGGTCGTCCGCCGGACCCCGCCGGTGATCCTGATGCGGCGCGCACGCGAGGACGTCGAACTCGGCGGTGTGCGCATTCCCGCCGGTACCGAGGTCGCCGTCAGCCAGCACACCCTGCACCGCGATCCGCGCTGGTTCCCCGAACCCGACCGTTTCGACCCGGACCGCTGGGAGCCGGAGCGGGCAGCCGCTTTGCCGAAGGGCGCGTTCATCCCGTTCGGCGCCGGCGCCCGGCTGTGCCCCGGCCATCAGTTCGCTCCCACGGAGATCGCCTTGGTCGCGGCGACGATCGGCGCGCGGTGGCGGCTGGAGCCGCTACCAGGGGTGAAGGTCTTTCCCAAGATCAAAGCGACCATGCAGCCGAATCGGCTGCCGATGACCGTGGTGGCAAGAGGATCGGGCTGACGGTGAGCGTTTCGTCACCAGGTGTAGGGTTCGTGCTCCTTCCGAGCGTTCCCATTCCGGAGAGGATTCTGTGAGAATGCCGCTCAAACTGGCCACGGCGGTGGCCGCCTGCTGCGTGCTCCTCGGTGGTTTCCTGGTCGCCGCCCCGGCTGCGGCCGTCGAAATTCGTTGTATGGACGTGGATCTGCCGGTCACCGGTCCGCTCGGCGAACCGGCGACGGTGCACGGCCGGTTCTGCCTGCCGGAGGGACCGGCGCCCGAGGCGGTCCAGCTCCTGGTGCACGGCGGCACCTACAACAGCGCCTACTGGGACCTGCCCTACGACCCGGATCGCTACTCGTACCAGCGCGACATGGCCAAGCACGGCTACGCGACCTTCGCCGCGGATCAGCTCGGTTCGGGCCGGAGCAGCAAACCGCTCAGCCTTCCGCTGCTGCTGCCGGTGCTGGCGCGGTCGATGCACGAGGTGGTCGGGCATCTACGCGCCGGCCGGGTCGGTGGGACGCCGTTCGGAAAGGTCGTGATCGTCGGGCATTCGGTCGGTTCGGGCATCGTCGCGACCGAGGCGTCGACGTATCAGGACGTCGACGGCGTCATCCTCACCGGCATCACGCATCTGCCGTCGGTACCCGCCTTGACCTTCGGTGTACTTTTCGGCCTGCAGCCCGCGTTCGTGGACGAACAGCTCGGTTCACTCGGCAGCGATCCGCTCTATTTCGCGACGAAACCGGGAGCGCGTGCCGGACTGTTCTACGCGACGGAAAATGCCGACCCGCGCGTCATCGAGGCTGATGAAGCGACCAAGGATCAGGTTTCGGTTCCGGGAATGGGAACCGTCGCCGTGTTCGGGATCGTGCTGCCCGCGACGAAAGCGATCCGGGTGCCGGTTTTCCAGGTGGTCGGGGAGAAGGACATTCTGTTCTGCGGCCTGTTCGCGCTGCGGGACTGTTCGAGCGGGGAGACGCTGCGTCCGGCGGAAGCGCCGTTTTACCGTCCCGAGGCCGAACTTTCCACGTATGTTCTGCCCGGTGCCGGACATTCGGTGGCGTTACATCGCAACGCGTCCCAGTACCGGGACGCCACACGCCTATGGTTGAGGGATAAGGTCGGTGTTGCACTACCCTAGGGTTACCACCCGTTCGGGTGATCAGTAAACCGTGAGTACGGCCCGAGAATCGTGGAGGATGTTTCTCCACGACGGAATGCGAAAACGACCTCAGGACCGGCAGACGTGACTGCCCCATTTCCGAACGGCGACGAGTGCCCGACGTCGCCGGACGCCCCGAAGAGACCTTCATCGTCAGCCTCGCCCAAGAGGAAGAACGCCGCGCCGACGCGGGCCACGCTGGCCCGCAAGTGGGCCTATCTGGTCACCGGTACGGCGTATCTTCCGTATACCCACGCCCAGATAGAAGAGCATTTCGCCGCTCTGCTGGACGAGGTGTTCGCGGCGGTGCTGAGTGATGATCCCGAGCCCGCGCAGGCCACCGAAGCCGGCGCGCGGCTCGTCGCGCTCAGATGTGTCGGTCCGGACAGCCTGCGCCGGACGATGGAGGTACTCGGCAAGGGGCTTTTGCACGAACCGGAATTGCGGGGCGTGAAGTCGTTACCCGAACGGGTGTTGCAGGTGCTCGGTGCGCTCGCGTCCGGCTACGGAGAGGCCTTGCGCGAGAGCGTCCAGACCCAGCAGGAGGATCTGAGTCGCACGCTGGTCACTCTCGAACGCGAAACCCGGCGTGAGCTGGTGCTCTCGCAGGCACGCTTCGAGCAGTTGTTCGCCGGCTCGGCGACCGGGGTCGCCGTCACCAGGGTGGACGGCCGCGTCCAGCGGGTGAACCCGGCGTTCGCCGAAATGCTGAACCGGCCCGTCGCGGACCTCATCGGCCTCAACCTCTACGACCTCGTCCATCCGGAGGACGCCGACGGCCTGCGCGAGGGGTATCGGAAGCTGCTCGAAGGCGAGCGCCAGCGGCTCGAACTGTCACGAAGACTCGTCGTCGACGAAGAGGAATCGACGTGGGCGAGGTTCACCGGCGCCGTGATCCGCGATCCGGCGGGCGAAGCCCGGCAGTTGATCACCCTGGTCGACGGTGACACCGACGTCTCGCTGCTCCAACGGCAGCTGAGCCGCCAGGCTCTGCACGATCCGCTGACCGGCCTGCCGAACCGGCAGTTCTTCGGCACCCGTCTGGAACGGGCACTACGGCACGCCGACCCGGCCTTCGGCGTCACGGTCTACCACCTCGACCTCGACGGATTCTCCCTGATCTCGGGCGGGCTCGGCCAGAAACAGAGCGACGACCTGCTGAAGAGCGTCGCCGCGAAACTGCGGGCGGTCGTCGGCGGCGAGGACGCGCTGGTCGCCAGGCTCGGCGGCGACGAGTTCGGCATCTTCATCCAGAACACCGCCACCAGCCCGGACGTGGCCACTGTCATCGGCATGATCAACCAGGAACTCGCCGAACCGGTCTATCTCGAAGGCGGCAGCGGGGTCGCGGTCTCGGCGTGTATCGGGGTCGTGCACCGGCCGCCGCGGGACATCGCGCCGACCGAACTGCTGCGCGTCTCAGGCATGACCCTGCGCCGGGCTCAGGCCAACGGCTACCGGCAGTGGGCATTGTCCGACTCCGTCCTCGACACCAGGGAACGGCACGAGTTCGGCCTGGCCGTCTCCATGGCGGGAGCTTGGGAGACCGGCGAGGTCGAAGTCGGTTTCCGGCCGCTGACGTGGCTGGCGGACAGCACGCCCGCGGGAATCGAGGCGCGACTCGTCTGGAACCACCCGCGCCACGGCAGGATCGGTCACGAAACCTGCGTCCGCTTCGCCAACGAAACCGGCCTCATCGTGCCGCTCGGCGAATGGCTCATCCGCACCGCCTGCGAGGAAGCGGACGACAGGCTGCCGATGGTGGTGGGGCTGACGCCGCACCAGGCCGCGGATCCGGATCTCGTCGGGTCGGTACGACGCTTGCTCACCGCGACCGGCCTCGGGCCATCGCGGCTGCGGCTGGGCTTCCCGGCCGGCGCCGTGCTCGGCGACCTCGGGGACACCGTCGAAAACCTGCATCTTCTCGCCGAGATCGGCGTGGACGCCGAACTGCAGGACTTCGGCGCCGCCGGTGACGTCATCTGCCTCGTGGACGTGCCCGTGCGGACGGTCCGGATCGCTCCCCGGCTGGCCGAACGGCGCACGGAACCGCTGGCCGAGCGCTCGCTGCGGAACCTCATCGAGACCGCGACCATGGCGGGCGTGACGGTGATCGCGGAGGGGATCGACTCGACCGGCGACGCCGGATGGTGGCGGGTCGCCGGTGCCCATATCGGGGCAGGCCGGTACTTCGGTTAGGCCATCTGCCGCACCGGCGCGGGCGTAAGTTACCCGAGGGTTGACGTGCGCGGACGGATTGGGCAACATCCCAGGTCCCGTACCGCACCTCGGAGGCATGCGCATGCAGGTAGGTCCGAGGCGTGGACGGCGTTTCAACGCGCCCGTCGTCGTCTTGAGCCTGTTGCTGGTGATCGCGCTGGGCGCCTGGTGGGGCGTCGACTATCTGCGCGCCCGATTGGCAGGCAACGGTTGTGAAGCGCTGACGCCGGTCGAGATCACCGCCGCGCCCGACGTGGCGCCGGTGCTCACCCGGCTCGCGGCGACCGTGCCGCAGGAAGAATGTTTCAGTGTCGCCGTGACCGCGAGCGAGTCGGCGAAGACGGCCGACCTGCTCGGGACCACCACCTCCGGCGGGCCCGACGTCTGGGTGCCCGAGTCGAGCACGATGTTGTCGCAGGCCAGGGACGCCGGCGCGTGGAATCTGCCGGAATCCGGTCAGTCGGTGGCGAATTCGCCGGTGGTGCTGGGACTTCCCGACGAAACCGCGCGACGGTTCGGCTGGCCGGGGAAAACCCCTTCCTGGCAGGAGATCCTCGACGGCTCCCCGGTCGGGATGCCGGATCCGGCCCGCGATCCGCTCGGCATCGCCACACTGCTCGGCCTCCGGAAGCTGACGGAGAAGGCGCCCGATCCGGCCGCCGCCTTCACCGCCGTCATGCGGAAGCTGAATCAGGCGCCCGGCCAGTTCCCCGCGGCCTTCCCGGCGACCGAACAGTCCGTGCTCGCCCGAAATCTGGTGGCGGCCTACCCGGGTGTTCCGGTGCAGGGCTTCGACTATCCCTACGTCGTGCTGCCCAAGGCGTCGGAGGCGTCGCGGGGTGCGGCGGAACGCTTTCTGCGGCTGCTGCTCGATCCGCTCGCGGCCACGATCTTCGCCGACGCCGGATTCCGTGCGCCCACCGGGCGGTTCGCGGTTCCGCGCGCACAGGACAGCCGGACCGATCCGACGCCCCATCCGCCGGGGCCGCCGCCCGTCACCGAGCTGTACGCCGCGTTGCAGGCCTGGGCGGGGACGAACCTGAGCGCCCGGGTCCAGGTGCTGCTCGACGTCTCCGGTTCGATGGCGGCCGCCGTACCCGGAGCGGGAAAAAGCCGGATGGAGCTCACCCTGCAGGCCGCGACGCAGGGGCTCGGGCTGTTCAAACCCACCACGGAGCTGGGATTGTGGCTGTTTTCGACCAAATTGGACGGTGACAAGGACTACCGGGTCCTGCTGCCGATGCGGACGATCGCCGACCAGAAGGCCTCCGGCGGTGTCGGGCAACTGCAGGCGGTGCGACCGAAATCGGGTGGGGCGACCGGCCTCTACGATTCGATCCTCGCCGCGTACCAGAACGCCAGGCAGAACTGGAAACCCGGCCGGATCAACCTCGTCGTCGTCCTCACCGACGGGCGCAACGAGGACAGCGAAACGATCGGACTGCCACAGTTGCTGGAAGAGCTGGGCAAGCTCCAGGACCCGCGGAAACCCCTGCCCGTCATCGGGATCGGCATCGGACCGGATATCAACGCGTCCGAACTGCGGCAGGTTTCCGCCGCCACCGGCGGGGAATCGTTCACCACCCCCGATCCGCGGAAGATCTCCGACGTCTTCTACCAGGCGCTGAGCAAGATCATGTGCCAGCCGCCGACCTGCAAGAATTGAGGCATCGAGTGGCACTGGGGGAAAGACCGTCGGCGGTCACGCTCGCCGCGTTCGTCGCGGGTGTGGTCCCGTTCGTCCTGCACACGTGGGCGGCGCTGCGCGGCAGCCTCGCACAGGACGACTTCGTCATCACTTACCACGCCGCCAAGGCGGGGCCGTTCGACTTCGGCTACTTCTTCCAGGACTACCACGGACATTTCGCCCCGGGCGGTTTCCTGCTCGCCGACCTGTTGACCGCGTGGGCACCGCTGAACTCCGCGCTGCTGATGGCACCGGTCCTGCTGATGCAGGCCGCTGCCTCGATTCTCTTGTGGACGGTGCTGGTGCGCTGTTTCGGGCGCCGGTGGGGGATTCTCGTCCCGTTCACGATGTTCACGACGTCGACCCTGCTGCTCGTCCCGACCCTGTGGTGGGCGTATGCCATCCAGGTCGCGCCCGTGCTGCTGGCCACGACCGCCGCCCTGCACGCGCACGTCCGGTATCTCGCCGACGGCGGCCGCTGGGCGATCGCCACCGTGGCGTGGACCGTTTTCGGGCTCGTCTTCTACGAAAAGGCCGTGTTCATCCCGGTGCTGCTCGCCGGGGTCACCGTGCTGCTCGGCGTCTCGCTGCGACGGAACGTCGTGCTTTGGGGCGTGTTCGCCGCTGTGCTCGCCGGATACGCCGCCGTCTTCCTCACGCTGACCACGAGCCAGGTCGGGCAGGGCGCCGGCCCGGTCACCGTCGGCACGGTCGCGGATATGGCCGGCCGGATGCTCGGCGACACCTTGGTGCCCGGCATGGTCGGCGGTCCGTGGTCCGGTCCCGGTCCTGGCGCGACCTTCGCCCCCTCCGGCGTGGTGGTCCGGATTCTGCTTCTGCTCGCGGCCGTTGTGGTCCTGGTCGTGGGGCTGCGGACGGGCGGGACGCGGGCACGGAAGGCATGGCTGCTGCTCGGCCTCGTCTTCGCCGCCGACGTCGCGCTTTCCGCGGCGACCCGGCTCACCGAGGTCGGCCCGGAACTGGGCAGCGATCCGCGCTATGTCGCCGACCTGGCGCTCGTCGTCGCGCTGTGTGTCGCTTTCGCCTTCCTGGAGCCCAAACCCCTCGACCGGCCGTGGGATTCCGTGCCGGCCACGGCGAAACGACCACTCGTCCTGGCGTTGTGTCTCGCCTTGATCGCGAGTTCCGGCGTGGGTTTCTCACGGTTGGCGTCCGGGCTACGGTTCGAACATTCCCGCGACTTCCTGGCCAACGCACGCGCTTCGATGGAACGAGACCCCGATCTGATCCTGTACGACACCACGGTGCCGAACGACATCCTGCACGGCTGGTTCGGTGAAAACGCCCGCACATCGCGGGTCGTGGGCCTGATCCCGGGTGTCCGGTTCGATCAGCCGACGAGCCGCCTGTCCCTTTTGGACGACTCGGGCAGCGCGCGGCTGATCACCGGGGTGGAGCCGGTTTCCCGAGGCGTGCCGGGTCCGGTGGCGGGTTGCGGATACCCGGTGGGCGAGAACCTGGTCCGCGTTCCGTTGGATACTCCCGTGCTCGGCCGGTATCTACTGCGGATCGACTACTTCACCTCGGACGGCGGCGAAGGCGTCGTGGACCGTGACGGGGTGCGCGTGCCGGTGTGGTTCCAGCCCGGCCTGCACACGATGTACCTGCCGATCGAAGGGCTCTTCGACAAGGTCGGTTTCCAGTTGCCCGCCAAGGGCGCTCCCGTCTGCCTCGCGAAGGTCGAGGTCGGCAAGCCGCTCATTCAGTAAGGGTCGTACGGGCTGTCGTGGCCGAAGATCCTGGCCACGGGTGCCAACCGCAGCCGCAAAAGGATCTTGATCCCGACGTTGCGCGCGAACCACGGCAACTGGGCGACCACGCGCAGGCGATCCTTCATCGATGGCGGGACAAGGCGGAACCGGGCCATCGACGTCGCGCGGTCGAGGTAGGTGTATCGCCGTCCGAAGAGGACTTTCACGATCGTGCCCACGGTGACGCCGATCGAGGAAAAACAGTCGTGGACCAGGATTTCCCCACCGTCGGCCAAATTGGCCGACCAGCGCAGGTCGTCGGTGTAGGTCCAGTAGTCGTGTTTGCCGTCGATGTAGAGCAACTGGATCGGGCGGTCCCAGCGTGACCGGAGTTTCGTGCTGTATTCGGCCACGAGTTCCACGACGTCTTCGACGCCCGCGGACTTGAGGTTCGCCTCGAACCGTTGGCGTGTCGGCGAACCGCCGAACAGCCGTCCGTCGACGAACGGGTCGATCGCGACCACCCGCGCGCCGACCGTGCGAGCCGCGGCGGCGAGGACGATCGTCGAACGACCCTGGTGGCTGCCGATTTCGACGATCAGGTCGCCTTTGTCCAAACGGCACGCCGCGGTCCACAGCGCGAGGCCCTGATCCCGCGTCATCCAGCCTTTGACGGGTTCGGCGAGCGACCACGCTTCTTCGAAACCGTCTGTCATAGGCGCATAGTAGCCACGTTTCCGCCTAGTATCTACCGGATGGTAACCCCCGGCGCGCTCGCGAAAAGGCCCAGTACGTGGATCGTGCTGGCGCTGACCGTGCTGTCCTTTCTGCAGCGTCCCGGCCGGACGACCTTCGACACCAAACTCGACCTCGCCGTGGATCCGCTCGCCTTCCTCGGCCGGGCGCTGCACCTGTGGAATCCCCAGGCGACGGCCGGGGAACTGCAGAACCAGGCATACGGCTACCTGTTCCCGATGGGGCCGTTCTTCGCGCTGTGCCAGGCCGTCGGGATGCCGGTCTGGATCGCACAGCGGCTGTGGTGCGCGATCCTGCTGTCCGTCGCTTTCGCGGGTGCCCTCCTGGTCGCCCGCGCCCTGAAAACAGGGAACGAACGGACTCGGCTGATCGGAGCAGTCGCGTACGCTCTGGCACCGCGGATGGTCACCGAGATCGGCTCGCTGTCCTCGGAGATGCTGCCCGCCGTCCTGCTGCCGTGGGTGCTGCTGCCGCTGATCCTCGCCGACCGGATCGGCTCCCCGCGCCGCGCCGCCGGATTGTCCGCGCTCGCCGTGCTGTGCATGGGCGGGGTCAACGGCGCGATGGTCGTGATGGCGCTCGTGCTGCCCGGGTTGTGGCTGCTGACCCGCAAATGGCGGAGCACACACGTCGAACTCGTGATCTGGTGGTTCGTCTTCGTCGTCGGCGTGATCCTGTGGTGGATCCTGCCGCTGGTGCTGCTCGGCCAGTACAGCCTGCCGTTCCTGGACTACATCGAATCGGCGACCAACACCACGGCGCCGATGTCGTTGTTCGAAGTGCTGCGCGGGACGAACCAGTGGGTCGCCTACGTCGTGCAGGGCACGCCGTGGTGGCCGTCGGGATGGGCGCTGATCGACAATCCGGTGCTGATGGCGGCCACCGGTCTGGTGGCCGCGGTCGGGCTGTTCGGCCTCGCGCGGCGCGGCCTGCCCGAACGGCGCTTCCTGGTGCTCGGCGTCCTGACCGGGTTGACGTTGCTGACCGTCGGCTATGTCGGGACCCTCGACAGCCCGCTCGCGGAACCCGTGCGGCAGCTGCTCGACGGGCCGCTCGCGCCATTGCGCAACGTGCACAAGTTCGAGCCGGTGCTGCGCCTGCCGTTGATGCTGGCGTTCGTCCACGGCATCACAAGTCATGGCATCACCAGCGCCGCCCCCGCGCTGCGACGGCAGCTGCGGCCCGCGCTCGGCGCCCTGCTGGTCGTGGTGATGGCCGCGCCGGTGTGGCTGCTGACGCTGCGGCCGGGGCCGGGCTGGGACGAGGTGCCCGGATACTGGTACGACGCGATGGGCTGGGTCGCCAAGACCGACGCGCGGGCGCGCACGCTGTTGCTGCCCGCGACCGGGTTCGGCGAGTACGACTGGGGCCGCACCGTGGACGAGCCCGCGCAGGCCATCGCGGACAGTCCGTGGGCTGTGCGCAACCAGGTTCCGCTGGGGTCGGAGGGCAACACCCGCCTGATGGACTCGGTCGACGCGGCCCTGGCCGACGGCAGGGGAGATCCGGGGCTCGCCGACCTGCTCGCACGGTCGGGTCACCGGTTTCTGGTGCTGCGCGGGGACATCGACCGCGCCAAGGTCGGCGCCCCCGATTTCACGACGTTGCGCGCCGGACTGGCGGGATCGCCCGGGATCGGGAAGGCGGCCGAATTCGGACCGCTGGAGATCTACGAGGTGAAGCGGCCGGTGCCGCTCGTCACTGCCACGTCCACAAAGGACGTTCCCACGGTGAGTGGCGGACCGGAGAACCTGCTGCCGCTCATGAACTCCGGCCAGCTGGCTCCCGGCACACCGACGGTGCTGACCGGGGACGGCGGCTCACCGACCGGACCGAGGCTGGTCACCGACGGGCTGCGTCGCGCCGAACGGAACGTCGGCGGGGTGCGGGACAACCTGAGCCAGACGCTGACGGCCGGGGAATCACCGCGACAGCAACGGGCCGCGCTGGACGTCCTGCCGTTTCCTGGGGAGCAGCACCAGACCGTCGCCGCGTACCGGGGGATCCGGACGGTCAGCGCGTCGACGGCGGCGTCGTTCGCCGACGCGTTCGGCGGGTCGGATCCGAGCCATCAGCCGTTCGCCGCACTGGACGGGGATCCGCGGACGGCCTGGCATTCGTCGAGTTTCACCGGTCCGATCGGCGAGTGGCTCGAAGTCGAATTGGACACCCCTCGGCTGGTGAACACGGTCGATCTCGCGATGGTCGACGACATCCGCGTCGGCTGGCCGCCGACCCGGATCCGGATCACCACGGACAACGGTTCCGTCGATCACCAGGTCGTCCGGGGCGAAGGAGCGCACAGCTATCCGGTGACGGCGGGGGTGACCCGCAAGGTGCGGATCACGTTGCTGTCGCTCGTGGTCGGCAGGACGGACGGCAACGTCGGTATCTCGGAGCTGAAGATCCCCGGCGCCGAACCGCGACGCGCGCTCGAAGTCCCCGCCGACCTGCCCGCGGGTGCGGCGCCGGGCTTCGCGTTCACCCGGGGCGCGCAACCGCGCTACGCCTGTGTCCCCGACGGCGAACACGTACGCTGCGACGCTTCCGCGGCCCGCGACGGTGAAGAACCGGACGGGATCCGGCGGCTGTTCTCGACGACGTCGCAGAGTGCCTACGAATTCGGCGGCACCGTGCTGCCCGCGGGCGGTGGTGGTGTTCCGGTCGCCTTGCCCGGCGTGCAGGTGACCGGGACTTCGCAACTGGGCGGGGATCCGGCGGCGGGAGCGTTCGCGGCGGTGGACGGGAACCCCGCGACCGCGTGGCTGCCCGACGTCACCGACCTGCGGCCGACGTTGACGCTGGACTGGGCACAACCGCGGACGATCTCCGGAATCCGCGTCGCGACCGACCCGGGCGGGACGGCTCGGGCTCCGGCGCGGCTGGAGCTGACGACGCCGACGTCGAGCCGCTCTGTCGAACTCGACGCTTCCGGCGCGGCGACTTTCCCGCTGCTGGACACTTCGCAGCTGAAGATCGCGTTCGCCGGTCTCGACGACGACCAGCGGACCCGGAACTCCCTGGGCATCGGGAGCTTGTCGCTGACCGGCGCGGAAATGCCCGCGCCGTCGGCGGAGTTCGTTCTGCCGTGCGGATCGGGTCCGAACGTCCACCTGGACGGCTTCGACTACGACACCTCCGTCCGCGGCACGCTCGCCGATTACACCGCGCACCGGCCTCTGACGCTGTCCGCCTGCCCCGATTCCCAGGGCGGCGTCGACCTGGCGGCGGGTGGGCACGAACTGCGGACCGACCGGTCGGAGTCCTTTGTGGTCCAGGACCTGTGGCTCAAACCCGCGGGGAAGGAAGCGGCACCTGTCGGACACCGTGCCGTCTCCGTCGATTCGTGGGACGCGACGTCGCGATCGGTCACCGTGGCAGGCGGGGCCGAGTCCATCCTGGCCGTTCCGGAGAACGCCAACGCGGGCTGGACGGCGTCACTGAACGGAACTCCGCTGGCGAAGACGCGCGTCGACGGCTGGCAGCAGGCGTGGATCCTGCCCGCCGGCTCCGGCGGTGTCGTCCAGCTCGAGTTCACACCGGACTGGAAGTACCGCTCCGGCCTGCTGATCGGCGCGCTCGCGATCCTCGCGGTGCTGATCGGCGTGCTGTGGCCGGTCCGTACCCGGCGGGTCTCCGTCGAGGCGGGCTCCGGGATCGCGGTCCCGGTGGTGCTCATCGGCCTGCTGGCCGTCCTCGGCGGAATGCTGCCTATCGTGCTGCTGATCGCCGTCCTGCTGGCCCGCCAGTTCAGCGAACGCGCACCGCGGTACCTCGCTTTCGGCGGGATGGTCGTGGGCACACTCGTCGCGGTGGTGGGGCGGCTGCTGGGGCACGGTCAGGAGTGGGCTTACGGTCCGGTGACCCAGGCTTCGCTGCTGCTGGCGGCCTCGGCGATGGTGGCGATGTGCTTGCCTTGGTTCGCGGGACGATCAGCCGACCCGGACGTCGGGCCGGGGTCTTAGCCGCGCGCTTTCCAACGCGGCACGGAGTTCGGCCACGACCTTGCCGGGCTCCGAACGCAGCCGTGACGGAAGCGTCTGGAGAACGATGATCCCCGCCGCCGCGTACCGGGCATTGCGAGCGAGCGTGGTGCGAAAGCCATCGTCTCCCGCGTGGTAGCCGAGGGAATCGATTTCCCAGGCGAAGGCGAGCTCGTCGCACCGCCGTCCGGTTCGGCGATGTAGCCACCCTCGGAGTCGAAGATCCGGACGTTCCACTGGCACTCGGGCAGGTCTGATCGTTGCCACAGGTGCCAGGCGTCGGCTTCGGCGACCGAACGGGCGCCGCCGAGGATGGGCAGGAGCGCGCTTCGCAGGAGCTCCTTTCCAGCCCGGCGGTCTTCGTCGAGTTCGTCGGCGAGTGCCCGCGGGAGGCAAAAGCCGCGCTGGACGGACTCGGCCATCAGGGCGGTTACCGCGTCCCGATCCGGTGTCCTGCGTGCCGCGTCGATCACCGCACGCGGCACCGGCGCGGTCGAGACGCCGGACCTCGGTCTGGGTTTCGGCAGCCGACGTGACCGTTCGACGTGGACGAAACCCGCGTCGGCGACCGACCGCTCCGCCGGAACGAGAACATGTACCTCATCGGTGCTCGGCAGGTTGCGGAGTCCGTATCGCTCCAAGGCGCGTACACCGGTCAGGATCGAGTCGGCACCGGCATGCAGAAGCGCGGCTCGGATCTTCTGTTCGTCCGTTGGTTCGCCGTTCGCGAGCAGGAAGACACCGGGAAGCAGCGTTCGCCACGTCCCTCCCGCCCGGCAACGTCGCCAGATCGTGCTGCGCGGAACACCAAGTGATTCGAGCTGCTTCGCCGTGACCACAGACGAACCGTCGG
This sequence comes from Amycolatopsis sp. NPDC039088, assembly GCF_055598845.1. Lineage (NCBI taxonomy): Bacteria > Bacillati > Actinomycetota > Actinomycetes > Pseudonocardiales > Pseudonocardiaceae > Amycolatopsis > Amycolatopsis sp. NPDC039088. The sequence continues at coordinate 75,324 of NZ_JBVKAE010000034.1, forward strand.
TGATCAAGGAGTGGCGCGCCCAGTCTCCCCTTCGCACCGGATCAGCATGGGGTCGATCACCGACAAAATCGGCGATTCGATGTCGTGACCGGACCTTTCAGGATCGACCGTGTGGATTTTGTTGCGTTAGATGAAGCAAAATCCACACAGTTGCCCCTCAAGCCCGCCGCGACCGGAGTTCGAGTAAGGCGCCGGAGAGGGCCAAACCCCCGGCACAGCAAGCGGCCACGGTCACCACCTGCGCGGCCGAGGAGTGCAGCCAGACCGTCACCAGCACCGTCTCCGTCACCACCGTCGCCCACATCAGCACGGTCACCCGCCGGTCGCCCGCGGCGAGGCGCGAGAACAGCAGGATCTGCACCAGCGCGAGCATCGAGCCGGCGAGCGCGAACGGCCAGACCTGCATGGTGCTGGCGGCGTAGCCGGAGCCGCCGATGAACGAAAGCAGGCGTGGGCCCACGACCACCGAGACGAGGAGGACGAACGCGTCGAGGGCGGCGCAGACGGCGAGGGCGGCGGGGAGGATGCGGCGGCGGTCGTCGCCGTTGGCGAAGCGGGGGAGCACCAGGACACCGACGGCTTGGGGGAGCCAGTAGGCGATTTTCGTGACGATCGCGCCGAGGGCGTATTCGCCCGCCTCGCTCGCGGGGAGGGTGTGGCGGGCCAGTACCAGGTCGAGGTTCACCAGCAGGACGAGCGCCAGCATCGCCTGCGCGGCGTGCAGGACTTCGCCCGCCTGCCGTCCCGCCTTTCGCGGTCGCGGCCGTCCACAGACGAGCCAACCGCAGATGATCACCGCGTACGAGCCGATCGCGGTCCCGGCCAGGGCGCCGGTGGCGTCGCCGCCGAGCACGAGGCCGATCAGCGATCCGCCGACCTTGCCCGCGCCTTCGAGTGCCATGAGCCCGGCGAGCGGCGCGAACCGGCCGCTGCCCTGCAGGAGGCCGTGGAAGAGGCCGAGCAGGGTCAGCGGGCCGAGGGTGACGGCGAGCAGGAGCGCGGGCACCACGGAGTCCAGGTGCAGGACGAAGACCAGCACCGGCGCCAGGATCAGGCCGATCGTCGCGACGATGGCGCTCGTGGTGAGACCGAGCGCGAGCAGTGTCCCGCCGTCCTGCGGTTCGCGGGCGACGCGCAGGGCGACCACGGTCTGCAGGCCCATCGCGGGTACGACGCCGATCACCAGCACCGCCAGCAGCGAGCTCAGCTCACCGAACGCGCTCGGCGCGAGCAGCCGGGCGGCGACGATGCTCAGCGCGTAGGCACCGGCGTTGTTGCCCGCCAGCGCGAGCGAGACGAGGATCGCCGCGACACGCTTGCCGGTTCTGGCCTGATCGACGTCTACGCTCAAGCGCGCTCCTATTACCGGCGAGTAATCGAGCGACCATAACCGCGATCGAGGCGGAAAGGAAAGAAGCAGTTGGAAGGACCGGGCAAACGGCTCGTCTTGGCCGCGGTGTCGGCGGGGCTGGCGTTACTGGTGTTCCTGCCGGTGCTCGGCCGCGGTTTCGTCCTGAGCTACGACATGGTGTTCGCCCAGCGTCAGTCCCTCGTCCCGGACGCGCTCGGCCTCGGTTCCGCGTTGCCGCGTTCGGTACCCGCCGACGCCGTGATGGCGCTCGCGACCGCGGTCGTTCCCGGCGACATCGTGCAAAAACTCGTTCTCCTGCTCTCGCTTTTCCTCGCGGCATACGGCGCAGCGCGGCTGGTCCCGACGGAGCAATTGGGTACGCGGATCGTCGCCGCGACCGGCTACGCGTGGACGGCCTACTTCGCCGAGCGGTTGTTCATCGGGCATTGGCCGCTCCTGCTCACCTACGCCTGTCTGCCCTGGATCGCGCGCGCCGCGCTTTCCCTGCGCGAAAACGAGCCGAAGGCGCTCGCGCGGTTGGTGCTCGCGTGCGCTCCCGCGGTACTCACCCCGCCTGGCGGAGTGCTGGCCGCGCTCACCGCGATCGTCTTGGCGGGGCCGCGAAAACTGGGCCGCACGTTCGCGGTCGCGGTTGTGCTCAACCTGCCGTGGCTCGTGCCGACCCTCCTGCATCCCGGCGGTTCGCTGTCCGATCCCGCCGGGGTGGCCGCGTTCAGCGCCCGCGCGGAAAGCTGGGGTCCGGCGATCCTGAGCGTGCTCGGGCTCGGCGGTATCTGGAACGGAGAGGTCGTTCCTGGCAGCCGCGGTGCGCCGATGGCGCCTCTACTGATCCTCGTCACGCTCGCCGTCGCGCTGGCCGGGATCCTTCCCCTGGCGCGAAGGTGGGGGACCGCACCGGCGAGAGCGTTGCTGCTGCTGGGAGTTCTCGGTGTGGTGCTCGCCGCGCTGGCGACGCTACCGTTCGGCGAACCCGTGCTGTCGTGGGCGATGGGGCATGTCCCCGGCGCGGGTCTGCTGCGGGACGCGCAGAAATGGGTCGCGTGGTGGGCGCTTCCGGTCGCGCTCGGCTTCGCGCTCGCCATCGAGGCGGCCGCCGCACGGCTGCGGACCGACGCGGCGCGGGTGACCCTCGTCGTGGCCGCCGCGCTCTTTCCCTTGCTCACCATGCCCGATCTCGCTTGGGGAGGCTGGGGACGGATCGAGGCCGTGCGCTATCCGGAGGACTGGAACGCCGTCCACCGCGTGCTCGCCGAAGACGACCGGCCCGGCGACGTCGTCGCGTTGCCGTTGTCCACTTTCCGGAGTTTCGCCTGGAACGACCATCAGACACAGCTGGATCCGGCGCCCAGGGTGCTGCCGAAGACCGTCCTCGTCGACGACACGTTGCGGGTCGGTGACGAAGAGATCTCCGGCGAAGATTCCAGAATGGACCGTATCCGGGCCGCGACGTCGCCCGAAGAGCTGTCGGCGGCGGGAATCGGCTGGATTCTCGTCGAACACGGGACGCCGGGACACCTCGACCCGCGGTTGCTGACCGGCGCGGAACCGGTGTGGTCCGGTGACTGGCTCACGCTTTATCGCACTCCCGGTGCACCCGCCGTGACCGAGACGGGAGCGCCGATCCCGGTCGTGCTGGCAAACGGAGTAGCGCTGCTCTCGATCGCCGCCGCGCTGTTGTGCCTCAAGTTACCCATGCGTACATTGAGCCGACGCAGGAATTCCCTGTCGCGGAAGGAGTAGGTCTTGGGCACCCTCATCGGCGCGGCCGCGGCCGTCATCATCGGGCTCGCAACGGCCGCAGGCGGGAGTTACGCGCTGACGAACTCGGCAGATCCCGACGCCGCACCCCAGGTGCAGGCGAAGATCAAGGAGCAGTACAACCCGCTCTCGGCCCCCGAGAACGTCATCTACGGCAAACGCTGAGCCGGTGTCCCAGCTCGCCTCCGACCACGCGCACCGCGTCGTCGGGCTCTACGGCGATCCCACCGTTTCCTGGAGCATCCTCCTGGAAGCGAACCTGTCTTCGGTTCTGACACCGGAAAAGGCGCGGACGCGGCTGGCGGTCGCGGTCGAGGAGCGGCCGTGGCTCGGCGCCGCGCCCGAGGTCGAAACCGTTCTCCGGAAAGACCTTCCGGCGACTCGCGATCGCTTCGCCGAGACGTCGTACGATCGCGGTGCGCCGTTGATCCGCGTCGCGACCGTCACCGACGAGCCCGTCGTGCTGATCGCCGCCCATCACGGCGTCCTCGACGGTCTCGGACTGCTCGCCGTGCTCGGAATCGCCCTCGACGTCCCGATCTCCTCCGCAGCCAAAGGAATCGGCGCGCGGACGGCGGATCGCTCCTTTCTCGCTTCGGCCTTTCACAGGCTCCTTGAGGCGCTTTTCGCGCCACCCGCGAGGATCACCCCGGAAAGGCTCGAAAGCGGCCCAGGAGATGTGTTCAGCGCCAGGAATCTCCCTCGCCTGAAGCTCGGCTCGTCGGCTTTCGCCGCCGCGGCCGCCACTTTGACCGAAACGTGGAACTCCCGGCGTGGCGAGAAGAGTTCGCGCGTGGTGGCCGCGGTCGGAGCGTCCTGGCGAGGCGGTGGCGCGCCGGAACCCGAGCACGACAGCGCCTTCTTCCGCCTGCGTCTCGGCAGGAATCCGAGCGCGGCCGAAGTAGGCGCGCTGCTGGCCGCGCGGCCGCCGGAACCCGACTTCCCCGCCCGCAGCAGCAGGATCGCGCGGCTGGGCACACGGCTCCTGGCGAGCAGGCTCGGGTCGACCTACCTGGTGTCCAATCTCGGCGTCGTTTCGGCGGCGGACGCGGTCACCTCGATCGCGTTCTATCCCGCCGCCAGTGGCCGGTCAGGCGTGGCGTTCGGCGCGACGACCGTCGGGGACACGAGCACCGTCACCGTGCGCGCACGCCGCAAGGACTTCGACGACGCCGCCACGGCCGGGCTGGCCGACGGACTCGTGGAAGCCTTGCGGCGTCAGCAGCCTGGGATGGGGGATGGCCACCCCGGCCACGTCGCGCACCAGTGATTCGAAGCGGTTCACGCTGTGTTCCCAATCGAACAGGCCCGCCCACGTGACGCCGGCCCCGCCCATCTCGGTCCGGCGTACCCGGTCGGCGAGCAGTCCTTCCACCTTCGCGGTGAAATCGTCGAAGTCGTCGGCGAGCAGGCCGGTCTTTCCCTCCACAATGGACTCGGCCACCCCGCCCGCCGCCCGGTAGGCCACGGACGGCACGCCGTGCGCGGCCGCCTCCATGATGACGATTCCCCAGCCCTCCTTGACCGACGGGCACAGGTGCAGCCAGGAGCGTTCCAGGATCTCGTGTTTCTCGTTCTCGTCCAGCCAGCCGTGCAGCCGTACCCGGTCTTCGACGCCGCGGTCACGGGCGTGTTTGCGCAGGACCTCCTCCCACGGACCCTGTCCGACGACTTCGAGCCGCAGCGTCGGCCAGCGCCGTGACAGTGCCGCGACGACGTCGATGGCGTGCTCGATCCGCTTGTGCGGCACCAGCCTGCTGACCGCGACCAGCGTCGGTTCGGTCTCCCGGACGGCCTTGCCGCGCGGGGGAGTGTCCAAACCGTTCGGTACCACGGTGATGCGTGAACCTTCGATACCGAGGCCGGTGAGTTCGCCCTTGGTGATCTCGGAGACCGTGACGTAGCGGCAGTGCCGGAACAGCCACGGCGCCAGCCGGGACTCGATCCACCAGCCGATCCGGCCCAGTGTCTCGCCGAGCGCGCTGATCCATTGCTCCCGGTGGACGTGGTGTACCAGCACCAGTACCGGGCAGCCCGCGACGAGCCTGGCGAAGAAAGGCATTCCGTTCTGTACGTCGATGACGAGGTCCGCGTGTGCCTTGCGGATCGCCCGGAGCGCGTGCGCGTAGACGCCGAACTTGTTGCCACGACGGCGATAGCGGACGCCGTCGCGCCATTCGCCCGCGTTCGCGCCCGGATAGGCCGCGCACTGGATTTCGACCCGGTAGCCCGCCTTCGCGAGCCCTTCGGCCATCCGCTCGACGTACCGCTCCGAACCGCCGCCCTCCGGGTGACCGGTGTCGCGCCAGTTGACGAGCAGCACACGTGGCCGTTCCATCGTGGTTCTCCCAACCTGTTAGCGACAATGCTAGGTTACCGGTGCGTACACGGTAGATGAATCATTCTCGGAAAGCGATGGTCCGATGGTCGGTAATCGGTCAGTAACCCGTTCGATGCCGCCTCATCGCGCCACCTTGCGCAGATCGGTGACGTTGTTCCGTACTTTTCTCACCGAGCAGACGGATCCCGACGGTTTCTACTCGGTGCTCGCCGAGGACTCGGTCCGGCAATTGGCTCAGCACACTCCGTTGAACGGCCGAACCATCGTCGACGTCGGTGGCGGCCCCGGCTATTTCTCCGACGCGTTCCGTGCCGCGGGTGCCACGTATCTCGGCATAGATCCCGACGTCGGCGAGCTGACGGCGCGAGGCGAGGCCGGTGAGAACATGGTCCGCGGCAGCGGGACGGAACTGCCGGTGCGCACCGGATCCGTGGACATCTGCTATTCCTCGAACGTCCTCGAACACGTTTCCGAACCCGAGGTCATGCTGGCCGAGATGTGCCGGGTGACCAAACCCGGCGGGACGATTTTCGCCTCGTTCACCCCGTGGTTTTCGCCGTGGGGCGGGCACGAGACCGCGCCGTGGCATTTCCTCGGCGGCTCCTATGCCAGGCGGCGTTATCTCGAAAAGACGGGGAAGGAGCCGAAGAACAAATTCGACGAGAGCCTGTTCGCCTTTTCGGTCGGCGCGGCCGTCCGGTGGGGGAAGGCCACGCCGCTCGCCGATCTCCAGAAGGTCTATCCGCGGTATCACCCCGCCTGGGCCCAGTGGATCGTCCGTGTTCCCGGCGTCCGGGAAATCGCGTCGTGGAATCTGGTGCTGGTGCTCCGAAAGCGCTAGCTCGTGGAAGATCTAGTGCCGTGAAGGTTCGCGGCGCCGCTTCACCAGGAGGAAGACCCCGAGCGCGAGGAAGACCGCGCCGGCGATCCCGAGCACGATCGGCCCGGTGCTGGAGATGAAGTCGAGTTTGCCCTTGTTCTCGTCGACCTGCTGCACCATCTTGTCGACGGTCGCGTCGGTGAAGGTCAGCGTGCCGTCGAAGACGACCGTGGGCGTGGGGTTCGCGGCGGACCGCAGTTCCTGGTGCGACCGCTGTTCCTGCTTGACCTGGATCCCGGTCGACGGCTCGATCCAGCTGGTGACGGTACCCCGGTAGAACTGACCTGCCTCGACGGAGTCGCCGGTGGCGCCGATGAGCGAACCCGGCACCTTCTTCGTCGAGATCTTCGTGTCAGGGACCTCCTGGACGAACTTGTAGACCTCGACGCCCTTGATCTCTTCGACGCCCTTGAACCGCGCCTGGACCGCGCGACCGGTGTTGTCGTCGTAGACCTGGTAGTCCTTCTGCTCGGTGCCGAAGGGGAACTTGAAGTTCAGGCCGGGCTGTGGCTTGTACTCCTGGATCTCCTTGGGCTTCTCGTTGTCCTTCTCGGCCTTTTCCTCGAGCTTGGTGACGAAACTGCTCTTGTCGGAGCACTTCGCCTCCTGGTCGCCGCCCGGCGGTACATACCCTTCCGCGGTGCGGCGGTCGAAGCAGACCTGCCGTTTGCTCGCGCTGACCACGGTGTCGTCCTTGGTGTCGACGACCGAGACGGCCAGCAGCCAGACGGCGACGTCCGTGCCCTCCCGCATCTCCGGCGGCGCGAAGTTCGCCACCACGTGGGCGGTCGCCTTCAGCTTCGCGTTGTCGCGGATCTCCGTGACCGTCTTGCCGCCCTCGGTCTTCACCGCGAGCACCTTGGCCGCGGTGCCTTCGAGGATCGACGTCGAATCCTGGTTCAGTGGCACTTTGGCGAGTTCGGGTTTCACGTACGTCGGCAGCGACACCGCGGCGGCGACGGCGAACACCCCTAAGGCCAAGAAGATCAGGCTCAACGCTCGTCGCAACGGTCCTCCTGGTGAAACCCGGGAAACATCGACATTACCCATCGGTAATCAGTCGCAAGATAGTGGCTCGCGGACCGGTCAGCGTCAAAGGTGTGACCGTCGGTCATAGGTACGTGATGCCACCGGAAGGCGGTAGCCGCGCCGCCATTCGGCGCAAGCAGCCAAACATGTTTGTTCCCGGGAACAACGGGAGCGGGACCACCATCGGACGACTTCTCCCCGAGTGGAAAGGAACTCAGTGCCGCCGGACCCGAACGATCCCCGCGCGCTGGACATCGGCGCGTATTCGGATTCCATCGCCGATGTCGAACTCCGCGACGCGGTCGCGGACGTCGCCGCATTGCTTTCGTTGCACGGCAACGTGATCCGTGATCTCGACGCCAGGAGATCACGATGGCGGCCCGGGCGGCGATCCCCGCATCCGGACATCGTCCTGTCCGCGGCCGGACGCCGTCCACAGTGGACGAGAGCGGCGAATCCCGAGGTGACGCTGCCGGTCGCCACGACGACTCGCGGCCGCACACTCGCGGTCCGGCTCACCGCCCGCCCCGGTCTCGGGCACACCCTGCTGGACCTCGCGAAGATCATCGACGCCGACATGGCGCCGGGCAGGCGAGGCTAGGGTTTCTCGTCCGCCAGGCGGACCGCTTCCAGCGCGACGTAAAGCTCGCCGACGTCGACCGGGTCGGACAGATCGCGTCTGGTCAGTTCCTGCACCCGCCGTAGCCGGTACCGGACCGTGTTCGGGTGGACGATCAACCGGTCCGCGGCCTCCTTCGCCGAGCCGTGCCCGGCGAACCACGCGATCAGGGTGTCCAGCAGGACCTGCCGTTCGGCCTTGGGCAGCACCAGAATCCCGGTGAGCACCGAACGTACGACGTCCCGCGACATCGCCGGCGCGCTCGCGACCAGGGTGGTGACGGGGGAGTCGCCGAAGACGGCCACCCCGGCGGTACCCGCCACCAGTGACCGGCGGGCGATCCTGGCCCGGTGGACCGCGTCCGGGACTTCGAGGAATCCGTTGAACGGCTTGCTCATCCCCACCGCCAGCGGCAGTGTGCCCAGCACGTCGCGCAGCCGCCGGACGTCCTCGACCCGGTCGATCATGACCAGTCCGATTCCGGCGCCCGGCCGCCAGGCCGACTTCCAGCGCCGTGCCCGCAGCAGCGCCTCGACGCCGGGTCGCTCTTTCGGCTCGACGGCTTCGGTCACGACGGCGACGAACGTGCCCGCCGCCGGGAGATCGAGTTCCTTGGCCGCGTTCTCGAGCTCCGCCTGGGTGGCGAACCGGCCTTGCAGCAGGCCGTCCAGCAGGGCGAGCTTCTCGTGGGAGAGTTCGGCGGCGACCTCGCTGTAGGCGGTGGTCAGCGCGTCGGAGTAGAGATCGATGGTCTTCCATACGTTGGAGTTGATCTCCACCGTGCGCGCGGGGTTGATGAAACCGGGGCCCGCCAGTTCCAGCAGGCGTTCGTAGACGAAGATCCCGCCGATCCGGAACGCCCGGAGCACGGACGGCAGCGGGATGCCCCGCCGGGCCTGCGCCAGTCCGGTCTTGCGTGCCGCGTCGAGCGGGAGTCCTCGCCCCTCGACGAGTGCGGTGAGCGCTCGTTCGAGGTTCGCCCGGCAGACCTTGCGCAGTTCGTCCGGCGCGGTGCTGTCGACCTGGTGGTAGAACTCGTCCTCGTCGCTGAGCAACCGGGCGAGGCGATCGCTGAACTCGGGCAGCCGGGTGAGCATCGCCTGCATGAGCTCGCGCTGCTCCCGGGGTGCGGGAGTAGCGAGAGCCTCAGTGCCCATTCGCCAACTCTAACCCGGCGAACCGGCCGCTTTTTATCACGATGCGACGAAAGGGCGCTTTCAGGTGCTGAGCGCGTCTGACAATCGGCGCAGCGTGTCGCGGGCCTGCCGCAGGTCCTCGGCGCTGACACCGCTGTCATCGAGCATCCCGAGGCGCTGCGATCCGCTCGCTCCCCACAGTCGTTCCAGTAGCCGCGAACCCTCGGGCGTGATGGCGTACAGGGGTGAGCGGCGATGCGCGGGATTCGGCTCCGCTCGCAGCTGACCGGCTTCGGTGAGGTCGTCCACGACTCGCTGGACGGCCTGGCGGACTTGGCCGAGCCGTCGCGCGATGGCGGGAACGGCGGCGGGTTCCTCCGACACCACGCTCAGTACGTGCCAGCGGGCCACCGTCGTGCCCTGTCCGGCCGCTTCGCGCTCGCTGATCCGGCGGCTCAAGCCCGCCAGCTCGTAGACGTCGGCGATCAGCAGCCGGTAGTCGCGCACCAGATCGGTCATGGTTGACAGCATACTGTCAAAATGGTCATCCTGGCCGCATGGACGTCACCGAGCGGATCGCCGCCGTGTTCACCGCCACCGGGCCACGCCCCGAGCTCGCCGCCCGGCTCGGCGTGTTCGAGCCGCTGATCGGCAGCTGGGACCTGGTGGTGCACAACTACGGCGAGGACGGGAGTGTCCGGACCGTCGACGGCGAATGGCATTTCGGCTGGGCGCTGGACGGCCGCGCGGTGACCGACGTGTGGATCAGCCCGGCGCGGGCGAGCAGGGTCGACGGCGTGGACGGCGAATGGGGGATGAGCCTGCGCTTCTACGACGAGAAGATCGACGCGTTCCGGTCGACCTGGCTCGGCCCGGGCAACGGCTGGGTGATCCCGTTCCTCGGAAAGCGGACCGAGGACGGTTTCGAGATCGAGGCCGACACCGACGGCGTCCGGCGCCGGTGGATCTTCTCGGAGCTCACCGCGGAGAGTTTCTCCTGGCGGGCGGAAGAAACGCTGCCGGACGAGGACCCCTTCGTCCGGCAGCGTTTCGAGGCGACGCGCGCGATCAGTGGTTGATCTTGAACCAGGGCTGCGACCAGCCGAGGTAGGTGTAGTTCCACGCGTTCTTGATCTCCGAGATGGTGGTCTCGGTGAAGCTGCCGGGGCCGTGGATGTCGTTCGACAGGAACTTGCCGCCGCCGATGGAGATCATCGTGTGCCCGGTGCCGCCGTTGCTGAAGAAGGCGAGCCCGCCCGCGGGGACCTGGGTGTCACCGGGGTGCTTGTACGTGGACGGGATCTGGGTCCAGTGCACGTAGGCCGTTTCCGAGCCGCTCGCGGTCCAGCCGTAGGCCCACGAGTTGATCCGGTCGCACCAGCGGTAGTAGTCGGGGTCGTTGTTGGTGTGCACGTGCTCCTTCGCCCACGTGACGGCTTCGGCGCAGGTCCGCCGGTTGCCGGTACCGGCGGTGGAGCAGGAGAGGGTGCTGCCGGCGCAGTCCGGGGCGACCCGGCCGTCCGAACCGGTGTAGACGTAGGCGTCGCTGATGTAGCCGCCCTTCGACGGCACGTAGTCCCAGATGTCGGTGGTGCCGTACTTGCCGGTCACCGTCGAGCCGTTCGTCTGGCAGTCGATCGTGACGGCGGTGCCGCTCGCGACCGTGCCGACCGAACTGGCCCCGGTGTTCGGGCTCGATCGGACGGTCACCGCGACCCCGGAGTCGGTGTTGACGGTGCCCGTCGCCGCCAGCGCCTCGCCCGCGCCGCCGAGCATGACGGCTCCGGCGATCGCGATCACGCCCATGGCGCCCCTGGCGATCCTCAATCGGATCTTCATCTTCGTCCTCCAGTGGTTTCCCCAGATGTGCGGACAGCATGGAGGACGCGCGTACAAGCGACGTACAAGTGTTCGATTGTCCGAAGTGGACGGTTCTATACCGGGACGAGTTCCGGTGCGGCGGCTTTTTCGACGTCCCGGACATCGTTCGCGTAACGGGCATTCCGCTCGGTGAGCAGCACGCGCAGCCGCGCGAGCGCCCGGAACTGGGCCGCGCGGACGGCGCCCGCGCTCGGCAGGCCGAGCCGCTCCGCCGTCTCCTCGGCCGAAAGGCCGAACACGAACCGGAGGGCGAGCACCTGCCGGTGCGGCATCGGCAGCCTGGCCAGCAGGAGCCCGGCCTGAAGGCGGTGCTCCAGCCGTTCGATCTCGTCGGGGTCGCGGCGGGCCCACTGGGTCATCCCGTCGCCGATCTCGGGGACGGAGGCGACCGGTTCGCGGGAGCGGCGCCGATAGAGGTCCGCCACCTTGTGCCCGGCGATCCCGAGGACGAACGCGAGGAACCGGTCCGGCCGATACCGGTAGCGCGGCAGGGCGATCAGGACCGCCTGCAGCACTTCCTGCACGCAGTCCTGCGCGTCGCAGGCACCCGTTCCGGTGTTCCCGAGCCTGCTGGAGCAGTAACGGAACACGTGCGGGGAAAGGAAACGAACCAGTTCGCGGACCGCGTCCGGGTCACCCGCGACGGCCGCGCGCACCAGCCTGCTTTCGGGGTTGGGCAGCCGTCCCGCCGTCGCGGCGGCACGGGAGTCCGCGGGTACCGTCGATGGCGCTACCTCGTCCAAGTCTGCACTCCAGGTTCACCGAACTTGCCGCGAAGGTGTGCGCCCGTCATCGGGGACTGGGACTTCGTGCGCGGTGATCCAGCTTGCCCTGCCGCTTAAGGGATGTCCACATGTTCGAGGGGAAGTCATCCGAACCGCGCAATGTCTACTGTGGACGATGCGGATGCGAACCCTTGAGGCAGGACAGGACCGGGGGATAGGCGGTGGTGTCGGCGCTGAGGAGATCCGACGTCCAGACCAGGCAGTGCGCGAGTACCCGGATCCGCTGGGCCAGATCGGCGTTCTCGCAGGCCTCGCCGATCTGGTCGGCGCACGTGTCGGTGTCGTCGCGGACGCTGGCGGCGATGGCGCGGGCGATCGCCGCCACCCTCGGATCGAGTTTGTCGGGCCGGACCGTCATCCCCGCCGGGTCGCGCAGGCGCAGGGTGAACGGTTCACGGATCCGCAGCGAACGTCGGCGATCCTTGGCGGCCAAGGAGAACGTGTCGACCAGCCGCCCGACGACGTCGTCGAGTGCGGGTCCTTGCCGGGTGGATGAGGCGGTGGACACCAATGCGGTGGCGAGCCGGTCGGCCTCGCCCGATCTGGTGAGTGAAAGGAGATCGCGGGCGATGGTGTGCGCCCGTCTGGGACTGGGTTTCATGTCGGGGGCCCCTCGTCGGTCGTGCCGACAAGCCGATACCCCGCAGGAGCGGGACTAAACCCGAATGTTCGCCGGATAGGGGCGTTTGGGGGTGCAGGTTGGTCCTTTCGGCTCAGTCCGGTCGTCGATTCTGTAACAGGTCGTGAGTGGCGATTCGGGTTCTATTGAGGGGTAAGTCAAACGTGTCGTGTCGCGGGCTGTGGTCGCTGCTGCCTACGCGTTTCCCTGGTGGTGAAGGCTTCCTTGCCTACGCTGACGGTAGTGAAGGAGCCCTTCACTACCGTCAGGCGTGATCCCTGGTGACAGTGGGACGGCTGTGACATCAACGTCCCGTCTTGAAGTCCGTGAAGGCCTCCTTGAGGGACCCAGAGTCCCTCAAGGAGGCCTTCACGGACTTGCCACCCACCACGCCACCTTTGCCTTACCCCTCAATAACCCGAATCGCCACTCACGACCACCTGTACCGAGGACGGACCCCGGTTAGCGCGTCAGCAGGTCCCGCACCGCCTTCACCACCTCCGACGGTGACTCTTCGGCCATGAAGTGGCCCGAAGTGACCGTCCGGTGGTCGAGGTCCCTCGCCCACGCTTCCCAGAGCGCGACGGCGTCGTAGCCGAGCGCGGCGCCCCAGTCCTGCTGGAGCACGGTGAGCGGCATGGCGAGCCGGTTGCCCGCTTCCCGGTCGGCCGTGTCGTGTTCGACGTCGATGCCCGCCGAGGCGCGGTAGTCGGCGACGATCGAGGTCACGGCGTTCCGTGACGCCTCCAGATAGGCGGCCCGGACGTCGGCCGGGATCACGTCGCCGCGCTGCGTCCACGCGTCGAGGAAGTGCCCGAAGAACGCGTCGGGCGCGGCGCCGATCAGGGTTTCCGGCAGGCCGGGCGGCTGCGCCATCAGGTAGAGGTGGAAGCCGACGGCGGCGCTGGTGCCGTGCAGCACGTCCCACATGTCCAGGGTCGGCAGCACGTCGAGGATCGCGAGGTGGCTCACCTTGTCCGGGTGGTCGAGGCCGGCCCGCAGGGCCACCAGCGCGCCCCGGTCGTGTCCGGCGAGGGCGAACTGGTCGTGGCCGAACGCCTTCGCGACGGCGACGACGTCGGCCGCCATGGTGCGCTTCGAGTAGGTCTCGCCGGTGTCGGCGGGCTTGTCGCTCTCGCCGTATCCTCGCAGGTCGGGGCAGAGAACCAGGTGGTCCGCCGCCAGATCCGCCGCCACGTGCCGCCACATGAGATGGGTCTCGGGGAAGCCGTGGAGCAGCACGATCGGGTCGCCGGCCCCGGCGACGGCGACGTTGAGTGCCACGCCGTCCGCCACGGGGACGCGCTGGTAGTCGAATCCGGTGATGCGCATGAGAACCTTCCTGGTCGTTCGCTGTCAGGTCAGCGTGCCGCGGGCGAATCAGCACCCGGTCAGCGGCGAACGAGCACCGCGGGCACGATGATCACCGTCGGTGAGCGAGGGAGGTGACGATGCGGTTCGGAGTGCTCGGCCCGCTCGTGGCCGCCGACGAGCGCGGCGAGGTCGGGCTCAAGGGGCCGCGGCACCGGGCGGTGCTGGCGAGACTGCTGATCGCCCGCGGCCGCGTCGTGCCGGTGGAACGACTGGTCGACGACCTCTGGGAGCGGCCGCCCGAAGGAGCGGTCGGCGCAGTCCAGACCTTCGTCGGAGCCCTGCGCCGCGCGCTGGAGCCGGGTCGCGCTCCTCGGGAACCCGCACGGCTGCTCGTCACGGTCGCCCGCGGGTACGCGCTGCGCGCGGAATCCGTCGACGCCTGGGAGTTCGAGGCCGCGGTGATCGCTGCCCGCGAGCTGATCGACGCCCGCCGTCCGGACGCCGCACTGTCGCAAGTGGACAACGCGCTCGCGTTGTGGCGCGGTCCCGCGTACGCCGAATTCGCCGAGGAAGGCTGGGCACGCGGCGAGGTCTCCCGCCTGACCGAACTCCGGCTGCAGGCACGGGAATCGCGCGCCGATGCCCTTCTCGCACTGGGGAGGGCGTCCGAGGCGGTTCCCGATCTGGAAGCGCAGGTGCGCGAACATCCGTTGCGGGAGAACGGTTCCCGGCTGCTGGCGTTGGCGCTTTACCGATCCGGACGGCAAGGTGACGCGCTGGCGGTGCTGAGAACGGCGCGCGAGGTACTCGCCGACGAACTCGGCATCGATCCTGGCGCGGGTCTTCGTGACCTGGAAGCCGACATCCTGGCACAGGCACCCCGGCTGGAGCCGTCCAGTCCCAAGCCGGTCGAACGGCCGCTGGTCGGACGGCAGGCGGAACTGGCCGAGCTGGAGGAAGCCGCGACACGGTCCCGGCTGGTGCTGATCTCGGGCGACGCCGGGGTGGGGAAGACCGCGCTGACCGAGGCCTTCTCCGCTCGCCTCGCCGCGCGGGGCTGGACCACGGCCTGGGGCGGCAATCCCGACGACGAGGGCCTGCCACCCGCCTGGGCGTGGACCCGGATCCTCGCCACGCTCGCCGACGCCGGATACGGTGCCGCGCCGACGGCGGACCAGGGCGCCGAAGATCCTGTGTCCGCACGCTGGCGATGGCATCGGGCGGTCGCGGCCTATCTCACCGGTGGCGCGCCACTCCTGCTGGTGTTCGACGATCTGCACTGGGCGGGCGAAGAAACGTTGGCGTTGCTGACGTCGGTGCTCGCCGAGCCCGGCGGCGGCCCCTCACTGGTCGTCGCGACCTACCGTGGCACCGACCTGCCTGCCCCGCTGGCGGATTTCCTCGGCCGGGCCGCCCGTGCCGAGCCGGCCAGGATCTACCTCGGCGGTCTGCCCGAGACCGGGATCGCGGACCTCGTCCGCGCCACGACCGGCGAGGACGTCGACCAGGAGACCGCCAGGGTGATCCACCGGCGCACCGGCGGGAACGCCTTCTTCGTGCGGGAACTCGCCCGCCTGCTGGCCACCGAGGGGCCGGCCGCGCTGGACGCGGTACCGCCGGGAGTCCGCGACGTCGTCCGGCACCGGGTCCAGGCGCTACCGGAAGCCGTACGTAACGTGGTGCGCCGCGCCGCGGTGATCGGCACGGACGTCGACCTGGACGTACTCGAAGCCCTGACCGGGGAAACCGCGCTCGACGCGGTCGAAAGCGCGGCCCAGCGCGGATTCCTGACCGAGACGGCGCCGCATCGGTTCCGCTTCGCGCACGCTCTCGTGCGGGACACGCTCTACCACGACCTCTCCCGTTCGCGGCGGGCCCGCGAGCACGGCGAGATCGCCGAAGCGCTGGAAAGCCTGCGCCCGGGCGACGTCAACGCCTTGGCGCACCATTTCGTGCTGTCCGAGGAGCACCCCGATCGCGCCGCGCACTACGCGCGGGCCGCCGCCGAACGGGCGGAAAGCCGGTTCGCGCCGGCGGAGGCGGTCAGGCTGTGGGACGCCGCGCTGACCGCGTACGACCGGTCCGGCGCCTCCGGCACGGAGACGCGGCTGGAGCTGATCATGGGCAAGGCTCGGGCGTCGGCCGTGTCCGGTGGCCTCGGCCAGGCGCGGCGGCATCGGGCCGAAGCGCTGGAACTGGCGGAAAAGCTGGACGATCCGCCCCTGACCGCGCGGGTGATCGGCGCCTTCGACGTCCCCGCGATCTGGACCGAAAGCGACGACCCGGATCTGGCTTGCCGGATCGCGGACGCCGTCGAACGGACACTCGCCGCGTTGCCCGCCGATCGGGAAGCCGAGCGTTGCCGTCTGCTGGCGACGCTCGCCGTCGAGCTGCGGAACGCGGGCGGGCGAAGGGCTCGTGAGGCGGCCGAAGAAGCCGAAGCACTCGCACGACGCCTCGACGACCCGGCACTGCTGGCCTTCGCGCTCAACGCCCGGTTCCTGCAGTCCTTCGACCGGGCCGGACTCGCACCGCGGCGGGCCGAGATCGGCGAGGAACTGGTCGATCTCGCCGCGCGGCACCGGCTGGTGACGTTCGAGGTGCTCGGACATCTCGTGCTCATGCAGGCGAACAGCGCGCTCGCGGAGTTCGCCGCCGCGGACCGGCATGCCGCGTCGGCGGACGAACTCGGGGAGAAGTACGGCGCTCCGCTCGTCGCCGTGTTCACCCGGTGGTATCACGCGATGCGGACCGCGATGACCGGTCCCGGCGGGGAAGCCGCCTATCGCGCCGCGGCGGCCGGGCTCGCCGGGACGTCGATGTCCGGAGTGGACAACGGGATCCTCGCCCTCGCGCTGTACTGCGACCGGCTCCAGCGAGGCTTGCCACGTGAAGCGCGCGAAGAGAGTTACGGCGCTTACGAAAGCTGGTGCCGTCCGGTACTCCCGATCCCGGACTCACCCCGCGACCTGCTGTACGAAGCCCGCACCTGCCTGCATGCCGTCGTCGCGCTCGAACTCGGCGACCGGACGGCGATGGAGCGGCTGTATGCCGAACTCCTGCCCGCCGCCGGAGAGATCGCCGGGGCCGGAAGCGGGATGCTCACCCTCCGGCCGGTCGCGCACTACCTCGGCGACCTGGCCGCCGCTCTCGGCCGCCACGAAGCGGCCGCGGCACACTACCGGCAGGCATACGCCATCGCGGTGAAGGCGGGCTCGCCGCATTGGGCGGCCGCGGCGCGCCAGGCTTCGGGTTAGCTCACTTTTCGCGCATCGCGCGCCGGATCTCGGCCAGCTTGTCCTTGGCGGCCTTGTCGCGATCGGCGATCTTCTTGTCGAGCGAGGCCACGTCCTCCTTGCCGCCGAGGCCGGCGAGTTCGGTCGAACCCAGCGAGGTCGTGTACCGCTGCTCGATCCGGTCCCGCACGTGGTCGAACGAAGGCACCCCGGATTCGCTGTAATCCGGCTCCGGGACCTCCACCGGCGCCGCAGGAGCCTCCTCGACAATCTCGGCGTCGATCACTTCCGGCGTCTTGTCCGGGTCCTTCTCACTCATCGTCCACTCCGTCCTTCGTGCCAGGGCACGGCTTCGGTCATCAACCCGAGCATGCCCGAGACCAGTCGCATCTGGTCGACCGTGCGGATGTCGGCTTCGACCAGTCGCGGCGAGCAGACCACGATGGCGAGCGCCTGCGCCCGCGAGAGTGCCACGTTCAGCCGGTTGCGGGACAGCAGGAAGTCCAGGCCACGCGGCAGATCGACCGCCGACGACGAGGTCATCGTGGTGATCACCACCGGCGCCTCCTGGCCCTGGAACCGGTCGACGGTGCCCACCCGCACGCCGGGGAATCCCGCCTGGTCCAGCGCGCGGGCCACGACCCTGGCCTGCAGGTTGTACGGCGCCACGACGACGATGTCCTCGTCACCGAGCGGCCGGGGCTCGCCGTGGTCGGTCCAGGCACGCCCGTGGAGATCCGCCACGATGGCGACGACGGCTTCGGCCTCTTCGACCGAGCGCGTCGTGTTGCCGTGGTGGTCGACTTCGGCGAGGTACAGCCCGGCCTCGACGCCGTTGATCGACCGTTCGGCCGCCGAGGGATGCGAGTGCAGGCGGCCCGCGTAGGACAGCCCCGAGACCGGCGCGCAGACGGCCGGGTGCATCCGGCGGGTCTCGTCGAGGAAGTAGCCGAGTTCGGCCGGGATGATGTCGGCCTCGCCGATCAGATGCCCGAGCGCGGACGCTTCGGCACCGGCGGGATGTGTGCCCTGCACGACCTGCGGCAACTGCTGCGGATCGCCCAGTAACAGCAGGTTCTTGGCGCACATCGACACCGCGAGCGCGTCGGCGAGGGCGAACTGGCCTGCCTCGTCGATGATCAGCAGGTCGAACGGCTCTTCGCGGATCGCGGCGTTCGCGAACGTCCACGCGGTCCCGCCGACCAGATGGCCGGTGTCGTGCTCCTCGCGCCATTTCACCAGCGCGGGATTGGTCTTCGGCTGCTCCCACGGCGCCGCCGGATCCGGGGTCCGCTTGGCGCGTTTGGCGCACGGCAGGTCCGGCGCGTTCTTCATCGCGGCGGACAGCACGTTCTCCACGGCTTTGTGGCTGGTCGAGGTGACGGCGATCGTCTTGCCCGCGCGCACGAGCTTCGCGATCAGCCTGCCCGCCAGGTACGTCTTGCCCGCGCCAGGCGGGCCCTGGACGGCGAGCGCCGAGCCGTCGAGCGCTTCGACGGCCTCGATCACCGTGCTCACCAGATCCGTCCCGGGCTCCGGGAGGCTCCGGCCGTCACGCAGCCGTGGCGTCGTGCGCCGGAGCAGGTCGACGCCGGGGTGAGCGGGCAGCGCCGGCAGCGCGTCGACGACGAGCCGGGCGAGGTCCGCGACCGCGTCGTCCTTGGGGGAGGGCCGCACCGGGCTTCCCGGCAGCACCGCTACCGGGCGGTCCGCGGTGGTCTCGTCGGGCGCGCAGCTCTCTTCGAGGGTCAGCTCGACGGCGGTGGCGGAGACGACCTTCGCGTCCCGTGCGGCGGCTCCGTACCGCAGGCGGACGTCGTCACCGGGGGCGAAGGGATGCGGCCGATCCGGATCGCAGCGGAGCGTCAGTGAACGTTTGGCCTTGCGGACCCGGCCCGAAGGCGGCACCCATTCCCCGGCCTCCATGGCCACCGGGACGGTGCAGGCGTTGTCGGTCTCCAGCTCGCCGAGCGGGGCCGCCAGCTGGCGGAAGTACTCCCACCACGCCGGATTCGTCTCGCGGCGGTGGTAGCCGACGGACGCGGCGAGCAGCGCGCGGGCGCGGTCCTCGCCGGTGAACTCGGCCGGATCGTCGGGCAGCCCGTCCAGCAGCGGATCGACCAGTGCGGCCAGTTGCGCGGCGCGTTCGGCGCGTTTCTGGGCGACGACGTCCGCTTCGGTCTCGCGGAGCAAAGCGTCCACATCGGACTCTTCCGGCGGCTCGGCGAGCGGGATCCCTTCCTCGGCGCGGATCTTGTGGAGGAACTCGAACAGCCGCAGCGTGGAGACGCAGTCGTATTCGTTGTAGTCACCGATGCCGCGCAAGACCTCGTCCGCTTGCCCGGTCTCGCCGGAGGCGGTGAGCGTCAGGTAGTCCTCGTAGGCTTCGATACTCGAAACCGCCGTCTTCACGTCGCCGTCGCGAGCCTCCGGCATGTAGAGCGGTTCGAGGTATTTGATCGAGTACGACCGCTGCGAGACCCGGAGTGCCTTGCGTACCACGGCGTACAGATCGACGAGCCCGCCGCTGCGCAGCAGGTGGTCGACGGCGTCCTCGCGGGTCCCGTGCACGGCGGCGAGCCGTTTGATCGCGGTGACCTCGTACGGGGCGTAGTGGTAGACGTGCGAACCGGGATGCTCGGCGAGCCTTGCGGTGGCGAAGTCGATGAACTCTTCGAAGGCGCGTTTCTCCTGCGCCCGGCTGTGCGCCCAGAACGGCGTGAACTTCGTGTCCTCTTCGGCGGTCACCGCGCCGAAGAGGTATTCGAGCCCCTCGCCTGCCAGGGCGTACGGGTCGCCTTCCATGTCGAAGAAGACGTCGCCGGGCGCGGGTGGCGGTAATTCCGCCAGCGCGTCCGGATCGATGATCTCGTAGGCGATCTCGCCGGTGTCGTCCTGGCGGACTTGGATCGCGGCCTGGGCGCGCAGCGTGGTGAACGACGTCGCCGAGATGTCACGCGGCCGGTCCTCCGGTGTGGCGGCCGCGAGCGCGTCGATGGTGCCGAGGCCCGCCGCGACGAGTTTGCGCCGCTGGTCGCCGCGCATCCCCGCCACCAGCGAAAGATCGCGATCGGCCTCGCGGGCGCTCGCGCAGTGCGCGGCGTAGGAACAGCCGCCACAGGCCGGCCGTTCGTCGGCCCACAGCGGGACCGGCAGGGTGGGCGGCCTCCGCAGCCGGTTCTCCAGCCGGGCGCGGAGCCGGTCCACCAGCGGCAGGAAGTCGTCGACGCGGAACGAGCGGGTGCTGTGGTCACCGAGCAGCAGGTGCATTCGCGGGCCGCTGGGCCACCCCGCCCGGCGCAGGGCGTCGGCGTACGCGGTCAGCTGCACCACGGCCGCCGGCTTCGCGTGCCTGGCGAGCTTCGTGTCGTACACCTCGTAGCGGCCTTCGTCGTCCCGCATCAGGAAGTCGGCCCGGCCGGAGAACTCGCCGTCGTGGAAGACGGCCTGGTAGATGACCGGGGTACCGGCCCGCAGCGCTTCTTCGGTGGCCTTCGCGGCGACGACCGGGTCCCGCTCGTCGATTTCGACGACGGCGCTCCGCTCGCCGCGCAGCTTGTCCAGCGTCGCGGCCTCGTGGGCTCGCCCGTGGGTGACCGCCAGCTGATCCGGCCCGGAACCCGGCCGGGGCGCTCCCGGGACACCGGCGGCCAGCGCCTGGTTCAGGATGCTGCGGTGCTCGCATTCGAGCAGGTCGGCGAGATCGGACGGGGTGTACATCGCCCGGGAGTCTGACATGGACTCCCGCGCGGGCGACCCCGGCACGCCGGAGTCAGCCGGAGGTGTGGTCGAACTTCAGATGTGAGGTGATCCGGTAGCGGTCGCCACGGTAGATCGAGCGGGTGTACTCGATCACCCGGCCACCCGGGTCGCGGGTGGTGCGTTCGAACAGCAGCGCGGGGGAGTGCTGCGGGACGCCGAGCAGCCCGGATTCGTCGGCGTCGGTGACGGTCGGTTCGGTGACCTGCAAGGCCGTCGCGGGCAAGATCTCGTATCGCGTGCGGAGCAGTTCGTAGAACGAGCCGGACTCGAAGTCGGCGCGCGTGATGTCGGGCACCAGATCCCGTGGGACGAGGATCCGCTCGATCGCCATCGGCGCCTCTTCGACGATGCGGACGCGAGTGACCGCCACCAGTGGGCAGGCGGGCGAGACCTCGAGCCGTTTGCCGAGCCTGGCGCCCGCGGTCAGGATGGCGAAGTCGACCACCCGGCTGGTCCACTCGCCCTCGGCGGGCGGGGCGAACTGGTCGCCGCCGGTGGCGGGCAGGAAATCCTGGGAGATCTTGCGCGGCGCGGTGAACGTGCCGCGGCCGTGCTCGCGGACGAGGAGGCCGTCCCGCGCGAGTTCGTCGATCGCGGCCCGCAAGGTGGGGCGCGAGACGCCGATTTCCATGCTCAGTGCGCGTTCCGAAGGCAGGACCTCACCCGGCTGCCGCCGCTCGATGAGCTTGCGCAGCCGTTCCTTGACCTCTGTCCGCCGCATGACCACAGCTTAGCCAGTGGTCGTCCTGAATTGGCTGGTGGACAACTTGTCTAGACCTATTGACTTTACCACTTTCGCGGGCGACCTTGGTAAAAACTGACCAGTGGTAAAGGAGGCAGCGATGCCTAAGTTCCGTCTCACCACCTTGGCCGTCACCGCCCTCTCGGTCGCCGCGCTCGGACTGGCGCCTGGTATCGCGAGCGGGTCGGCGGCATGCGGGGCGCTGTTCGACGACTTCCACTACGCCTCGCACACCGACGGGCTGCTCGGGCAGCACGGCTGGCAGGTGCGCTCGGGTGGCGGCGGACCCGGCGTCGCGGGCGCGCGGTGGGCTCCGGAAGGCATCACGTTCCCGACGTCCGGCGGGGACAAGGTGCTGCAGCTGGCTTCCACCACCGACGGCACACCCGCGGGCACGACGCAGACCGAGATCATGCAGCCCGACCGGCGATTCTTCGAAGGGACCTACGCGGCACGGATCCGGTTCTCCGACACGCCGGCGTCCGGCCCTGACGGCGACCGGATCAACCAGACGTTCTTCACGATCAGCCCGCTCCGCTACGACAACGACCCGATCTACAGCGAACTGGACTTCTCGGAGTACCTGCCCAACGGGGGATGGGGTGAAGCTGGGCCGGTCAATTTCCAGACCAGCTGGCACACCTACACGCCGGATCCTTGGTACGCCGAGAACAAGAGCGACAGCCAGCGGCGCAGCATCGACGGCTGGCACTCCGTGGCCGCGACGGTGTCCGACGGCCACGTGCGGTACTACATCGACGGCGCGCTGGTGGCCGACCACGATCGCGGCGGCCCGTTCGACGTGTACCCGAGGCAGGCCATGTCGCTGAACTTCAACCAGTGGTTCATCGACCTCACGCGGCACGCCGGCGGCACGAGCACCTACCTGGAGCAGGTGGACTGGGTCTACTACGCGAAGAACGAGGTCCTGACACCTCAGGCGGCCGCCGAGCGGGCCGCGTCGTACCGGTCTTCAGGTGTGCGGTTCACCGACGATCTCGGTGGTTGTTAGATGTGACCGGGGTTCTGTGGGAGCGAGGAGTGCGGTGGAGCGGCTGACGGAACGATTCGAAGAGCACCGGACGAGGTTGCGCGCGGTCGCGTACCGGATGCTGGGCTCGGCCAGTGAGGCGGAAGACGCCGTCCAGGACACGTGGCTGCGGCTCAACCGGACCGACGCCGAGGAGATCGAGAACCTCGGCGGCTGGCTGACCACGGTCGTGGCGCGGGTATGCCTGAACGTGTTGCGCTCGCGTGACCACCGGCGGGAAGAGCCGCTCGACGACGCCTTCTCCGAGCCCGCTGACTCCTCAGTGGACCCCGCCGCCGATGCGGTGCTCGCCGACTCGGTCGGCCTCGCGATGCTAGTGGTCCTGGAAACACTGGCGCCCGCCGAACGGCTCGCGTTCGTCCTGCACGACATGTTCGCCGTGCCGTTCGACGAGATCGCCCCGCTGATCGACCGCACCCCGGCCGCCGCCAGGCAACTCGCGAGCCGCGCGCGGCGCCGCGTCCAAGGCCGCCCCGCCACCACGGAACCGGACCTCGCTCGACGCCGCCAAGTCGTCGACGCCTACCTGGCCGCGGCCCGCGGCGGGGACTTCGAAGCGCTCCTCAAACTGCTCCACCCCGACGTCGTCCTTCGCGCCGACAAGGCGGCAGGTCCATCGCGCGCGCCGATCTTCCTGCGCGGTGTCGACACAGTGGCTCGTGGTGCGGCGGCCGCTTCGGTTCGGGCGGCTGTCACTCAGCTCGCGCTGGTCAACGGCGGCATCGGGCTCGTGATGGCCGACGAGGGCAGGCCGTCGGTGGTGCTCGCGTTCGCTTTCGTGGACGGGAAGATCAGCGAGATCGACGTCATCGCGGACTCGGAACGGTTGCGGGCGTTGGATCTGGTGATTTTGGATTGATCGGCGGGGTGCGATTCGGTCGCGGCAATGTCGGAGGGGACGTCCGGAAATGCTCGACGCCATGTGGCGGAGGAGTCACGGGCTTATCGGGATGCTTATCAGCGGGATCGGGACCGAGTCCTGTATTCATCCGCGTTCCGGCGGCTGGCCGGTGTCGCGCAGGTCGCCGCTGTCAACGGCTCGCTCTTCGATCGGTTGATCGCTTGCTGGGAGAAGTCGCCGAACAGTCCGAGGATTCCCATCCAGCTCCGGGTGATCTATCGCGACATCGCAAGTGACGAAGTGGCCCGCGGGGAGGTCGAAGAGTTCGATGTTCGGTACCTGGTTCAACTGAGAGGGCTTGGTGAACCGAAGGTCGCGAGCCTGGCCGTGCTGCGGACATGCCGAGGGGCCCGTCGCCGGTGGTGGCCGGCGGGCTCCTCGGGGTCAGCGTTGGTTGCGGCGGGGTCGCTGTAGGGGATCGAGATCAATGCCGTTAAGTTACCGTTTGTCGATTCCTGTATCTGGCTTTGAATTTGATGCGTGTCGTAGCGTCGGAAATGCTTGGCGATGATT
>NZ_JBVKAE010000035.1:0-99206 GCF_055598845.1 Amycolatopsis sp. NPDC039088
CGATGATCATGTACCAGACGCAGAAGGGGCAGGATGAGCGCGCCCTTTTCACGTCTGCAAGACGTCACCGGAGGGGCCACAAGGACTAACCCGAATCGCCACTCACGACCACCGCCACTCGACGCTCTACCGTCGGCCACTCAACTCCAGTTCCAGATCAGAAACCCACGGTCGCCTTCTGGATCTTCACCGGCTTAGCGGGCAGCCCGTCCGCGGGCCCGTTCGGATCCGTCGGGATGATCCCGGCGGCCACGATCCGGTCCAGCACCTCCATGCCCCGCACGACCTTGCCCATCACCGAGTAGTTCTTCGGGATGTTCGCGAACGAGTGCACGATGAAGAACTCGCTGCCGTTGGTCCCCGGCCCCTGGTTGCCCATGGCGATGGTGCCGCGTTCGTAGGTCTCGGTGCCGTCGACCTCGTCCGGGAACTTGTAGCCCGGCCCGCCCTTTTCGGCTTCGTAGATGTCGCCGCATTGCAGGACGCCGAGGCGCGAGGAGTTCGTCAGGCGCCAGCACTGGCTGTGGTCGTAGAAGCGTTGCAGCGCCAGGCTCGCCAGGTTGTGGACGGCGCAGGGAGCGGCGCCCGCACGGTTCAGGCGCACGGTCACGGGGCCGTAGTTGAAGCGGAAGGTGACGTCGACGGTGCCGCGGGTCAGCGCGAAGGGGAGCGGCCGCAGGACCGGACGGGCGGCCGGGTTCTCCGGTGTCGGTGTGAACTCGCAACGCACGATCGGCAGAGACGCCGAAGACGTGGGCGCGGCGTTGGCGACGCCGGGCAGCAGGACGGCGGCGAGTGCGGAAACGACAGCGGTGACACCCCAGCGCAGCTTCATGAGGGGGAACCTAACCCAAAAGGATGGTCGCCGGGTAGCGCTTCACGCGGGCGCGCCGCGGGTGATCGCGGAGTCGGTCCGTGAAGGCCTCCTTGCCTACCCTGAAGGTAGTGAAGGAGGCCTTCACTACCTAGGCGGGTAAGAGTGGCGGTCCAGGTGGTCGTGACCGGCGATTCGGGCTAGAACACGAATCGCCACTCACGACCAACGGAGCCGCATGTTCACCGCCGCGTACCTCGCCCTCGCGCTCGCACTGCTGCCGCCCACCGAGATCCAGCCCGACCAGGTCGACCACGTCGCCCTGCCCTGCGTCCAGACGGGCCCGTCGGCCGACGACGGCGACACCGCCAAAGCGCTCAACCAGCAACTCGGCACCAAGATGCGCGGCTACATGAACCCGTACAACACCTCGTGCGCCAGAGTCGTCGTGGAATCCGTCCGGAGAGCGGGCCTCGACGATCACGCCGCGGCCATCGCGATCGCCACGGTCATCGTCGAATCGAGTATCGCCAACCTCGACGGCGGTATGGGCGACTCGGTCGGGCTCTTCCAGCAGCGTGCGAGCTGGGGCTCCTTCGCGCAGCGGACCGACCCGGTCTGGGCGACCGGCAAGTTCCTCGCGGTGATGCGTCAGTTCTACCCGAACGACTCGTGGAAGGCCGCCACCATCGGGGACGTCGCGGCGGCGGTGCAGCGGCCGGCGGCGAAGTATCGCCACCGCTACGGGGTCGAGGCGCCCGACGCTGTCGTGATCGTCAACGAACTTTGGGTCCAGGACGGCAAGTGGCCCCCGTCCTCGAAGGAGAGCGGGGGCCGCTGAAGCCGTGTTGGAACTACTTGCGCCAGGCCGTGCGCCGCTTGCGGATGTCCAGCACCAGCGCGAACATGACCGCCAGCGACAGGCCGATCAGCCACAGGTTCTCGGTCCAGCCGTGGTGGTTGCCGTAGAGCATCACCAGCAGGATGATCGCGGTCAGCCATCCCGCGATCCGCGTCGCCTTCGGGAAGGACCCGTGCCAGCCCCATTCGGCCGACGGTTCGTCGCGGGGGTCAACGGTGTCGACGCCCACCCGGCCGCGCTTTTCGACCGCCTTGCTCGCCACGATCAACTCCTCAAGACCCGCTGGTTCACTTGCCCGCGAATGATCCCACACCTGGCTGCACGCGCCCGACGGGGCCCGCGCGACAATGACCCCCGATGACTACCTCGCGAAGTGTGCTCGTGCTCGGTTCGACCGGTTCGGTCGGCGCCCAGGCCCTCGACGTCGCGGCCCGTAACCCGGAGCTGTTCCGGGTCGCCGGGATCGCCGCGGGCGGCTCCGACCCCGCCGCGCTGGCCGCGCAGGCCCTGGCGCACCAGGTCGACGCCGTCGCCATCAGCAGGCCGACGGCCGTGGAAGACCTGCAACTCGCGCTCTACGCCGAGGCGCAGAAGCGCGGCTACTCCAGCGGCGACTTCAAGCTCCCGCGCATTTTCGCCGGGGCCGACGCGGCACTCGAGATGATCGACGCCGTCCCCGTCGACGTCGTCCTCAACGCGCTCCCCGGATCACAGGGCCTCCCGCCGACCCTGCGCGCGCTCGCCACCGGCGCCACGCTGGCGCTCGCCAACAAGGAGTCGCTGATCGCGGGCGGTCCGCTCGTGCTGGCCGCGGCCAAGCCCGGCCAGATCGTCCCGGTCGACTCGGAGCATTCGGCGATCGCCCAGGCCCTGCGCGCCGGTCGCGAAGCCGAGGTCGCCAGGTTGGTCCTCACCGCTTCCGGCGGGCCGTTCCGCGGCCGCAAGCGCGCCGAATTGGCCGACGTCACCGTCGAGCAGGCGATGGCGCATCCGACCTGGTCGATGGGCCCGCTCATCACCATCAACTCGTCCACCCTGGTCAACAAGGGACTGGAGCTGATCGAGGCGAAGCTCCTCTTCGACATCGAGACCGACCGCATCGACGTGGTCGTCCACCCGCAGTCGATCATTCACTCGATGGTGACCTTCGTGGACGGCTCGACGATCGCCCAGGCCAGCCCGCCCGACATGCGGCTGCCGATCGCGCTGGCCCTGCATTGGCCGGACCGCGTCCCCGGCGCCGCGGCCGCGTGTGTCTGGGACAAGCCCGCGAGCTGGACTTTTGAGCCGCTGGACAACGAGGCGTTCCCCGCCGTCGAGCTGGCGAGGCACGCCGGAACCGTCGGCGGCTGCGTCCCCGCGGTCTACAACGCGGCGAACGAGGAATTGGTCGCCGCTTTCCTGGCACAGAACACCGGCTTCACCTCGATTGTGGACACTATTGCCCAGGTGGTGGAAGCCGCCGACGAATGGCGTCGCGAGCCTCGCGACGTGGATGACGTACTAGCTGCCGAGCGCTGGGCTCGCGCGCGTGCCGGTGCGCTGATCGGTAAGGGGAAATAGCGCGTGGTCTTCATTCTCGGGATCGTGCTGTTCGCGCTGGGCATCTGCCTGTCGGTCGCGCTGCACGAGGCCGGTCACATGTGGGCGGCCAAGGCCTTCGGCATGAAGGTCCGGCGCTACTTCATCGGCTTCGGGCCGACGATCTTCTCCTTCCGGCGCGGCGAGACCGAGTACGGCCTCAAGTGGATCCCGCTCGGCGGATTCTGCGACATCGCGGGGATGACCGCGCTCGACGAGGTCACGCCGGACGAGTCGAAGCGCGCGATGTGGCGCTTCAAGACCTGGAAGCGCACCGTCGTCATGTCGGCGGGCTCGGCGATGCACTTCATCCTCGGTTTCATCATCCTGTACCTGATGGCCGTGACCATGGGCCTGCCGAACCCGGCCGCGCAGGCCGCCCCCACCGAGGCCGTGATCAGCGCCACGTCGTGCGCCCGCGCCGCGACGACCATGGAACAGCTCAACGACACGTCCTGCCCGCCCGGCGCCCCGACGCCGGCGAAGACCGCCGGCCTGCAGGCAGGCGACAAGGTGGTTTCCGTCGCGGGCAAACCGATCAAGACCTGGCGCGAAATGCTCGCGGCCGTCCAGGTCGCGAGTGGCCCGACGCCGTTCGTGGTCGAGCGGAACGGGCAGCGGATCGACCTGACCGTGGACGTGCCGAGGGTGCAGCGCCTGGTCGCCGACGGCTCCAACAAGACCACGGTCAAGGACGTCGGCATGATCGGCGCCTCACCGGTCCAGAACACCGCGCCCGCGCTGCTGAGCTACGGCCCGGTCGACGCGATCGGCGGGACGCTCAGCTTCACCGGCACGATGTTCTCCGAAACCGCCAAGCGGCTGATCGAGTTCCCGTCGCGGATCCCCGCGGTGGTGGACTCCATTTTCGGCGGCGAGCGCGACCCGAACACCCCGGTCAGTGTGGTCGGCGCCAGCCGTATCGGTGGCGAGGCCGCCGAGCGCGGTCTGTGGGAGATCTTCGTCCTCCTGCTGGCGAGCCTGAACTTCTTCATCGGCGTGTTCAACCTGCTGCCGCTGCTCCCGCTCGACGGCGGGCATATCGCGGTCGTCTGGTACGAGCGGGTCCGTGACTGGTTCCGGAAACTGCGCGGCAAGGCGGCGGGTGGCCCGGTCGACTACACGAAGCTTTCCGCGATCACGATGGTGCTCGTCTTCATCGGCGGCGCGGTGACTCTGCTCACCGTCACCGCCGACATCGTGAACCCGGTCAAGCTGTTCCAGTGACGGCGGCCGTCGATTACGGAGCGCACTGTCAGGATCGTTGGGCTGCCCAGGTAATGCTGCTCACCGTGACGGCTGACGTCGTGCATGTCCGCCGATCGGGGTAGGTACGCTTGAGGCGTGACTGTCGCTCTTGGTATGCCAGCGCTTCCTCCTCCCGTCCTCTCCGAGCGTCGCAAGACCCGACAGCTGCAGGTCGGGTCGGTCGGCGTCGGTAGCGAGCACCCGATTTCGGTGCAGTCGATGACCACTACCCTCACCTCCGACGTCAACGCGACGCTGCAGCAGATCGCCGAGCTGACCGCTGCGGGCTGTGACATCGTGCGGGTCGCGTGCCCGTCGGCGGACGACGCCGAGGCGCTGCCCGCGATCGCGAAGAAGTCGCAGATCCCGGTGATCGCGGACATCCACTTCCAGCCGAAGTACGTGTTCGCCGCGATCGAGGCGGGCTGTGCGGCGGTCCGGGTGAACCCGGGCAACATCCGCAAGTTCGACGACCAGGTCAAGGAGATCGCGCGGGCGGCGAAGGACCACGGCACGCCGATCCGGATCGGGGTCAACGCGGGTTCGCTGGACAAGCGGATCATGGACAAGTACGGCAAGGCGACCCCGGAGGCGCTGGCGGAGTCGGCGCTGTGGGAGGCGTCGCTGTTCGCCGAGCACGACTTCCACGACGTCAAGATCTCCGTGAAGCACAACGACCCGGTGGTCATGGTGCGCGCGTACGAGATCCTGGCCGAGCAGTGCGACTACCCGCTGCACCTCGGCGTGACCGAGGCGGGCCCGGCGTTCCAGGGCACGATCAAGTCGGCCGTGGCGTTCGGTGCGCTGCTGCGCCAGGGCATCGGGGACACCATCCGGGTGTCGCTGTCGGCGCCGCCGGTGGAAGAGGTCAAGGTCGGGATTCAGATCCTGCAGTCGCTCAACCTCAAGGAGCGCAAGCTTGAGATCGTGTCCTGCCCGTCGTGCGGGCGCGCGCAGGTGGACGTCTACACCCTCGCCGAGCAGGTGACCGCCGGGCTGGAGGGCATGGAGGTCCCGCTGCGCGTCGCGGTCATGGGCTGTGTCGTCAACGGCCCGGGTGAGGCGCGCGAGGCCGACCTCGGTGTCGCGTCGGGCAACGGCAAGGGCCAGATCTTCGTCAAGGGCGAGGTCATCAAGACCGTCCCCGAGCACGCCATCGTGGAAACGCTGATCGAAGAGGCCATGCGCATCGCCGAGGAGTCGGGCCAGACGATCGGCGAGGGGGAGCCCACCGTCAGCGTCGGCTGAGATCGGCCAGGTGGTCGAGACCACGCTGAGAAAGGCCTTTCCTCGCAAATTTTGCCAGGAAAGGACCTTTCCTGGCGCTTGTGGGCCCCCACCAGCCAAGGTTCTCTCAGCGTGTCGTAAAGCTTGCGTTCCGTTTAAGCCGCTCATCTGGCACCCTGGAGTGGTGTTGCGGCTTGCAGGTGCACGGCTGCTCGATGATCGGGACTATCCGGCGGTCCGTGCCGCGCTCGCCACAGACCCGGTCGGCAGCTGCATGGTCAGTGCCAGGGTGGAGACGGCGGGTCTCGACCCCTGGCGGCTCGGTGGTGAGCTCTGGGCGGCCGATTCCCGGCCGGTTCGCGCCGGCAGGCTCCAAGGACTGTGCTTTTCCGGGCCGAATCTGATCCCCTTGCGCGGCAACGCCTCCGCCTTGCGGTCCTTCGCCGATCGCGCCCTGCGCCGCCAGCGCAGCTGCTCCTCGCTGGTGGGCCCGGCCGAACAGGTCCTCGGGCTGTGGGACGAACTCGAGCCGGAATGGGGCCCCGCCCGCGAGGTCCGGCACGACCAGCCGCTGATGGCGCTCGACGGGATCCCGGCCGTGGCCTCGGATCCGCTGGTCCGCCCGGTGCGCCCGGAAGAACTCGACCGGTACCTTCCCTCCGCGATCGCCATGTTCATCGAAGAGGTCGGGGTCGACCCCCGCAACGGTGACGGCGGCGCCGGTTATCGCGCCAGGGTGGCGGAACTGATCGCCGCCGGTCGCGCGTTCGCGCGGTTCGAGGACGGCGAGGTCGTCTTCAAGGCCGAGATCGGCGCGATGTCTTCGACGGTCGGCCAGATCCAGGGTGTCTGGGTGCATCCGGAACGGCGTAGCGGCGGTCTCGGCACGGCCGGGACGGCGTCCGTCGTGACCAGGCTCGTCCGTGGGATGAACCGCACCGCGAGCCTGTACGTCAACGCCTACAACGGCCCGGCGCTCGCCGCCTATCGCAAGATCGGCTTCCAGCAGGTCGGGCAGTACGCGACGGTTCTTTTCTGAGTCGGCGTTTCGTCCGGTCGGAAACCGCCGGGACTGGCAGGATCCGGTGCATGCCAGCAGGTCGTCGTGTCTCCGTCGTCATGCTCGCGGGGGTGGTCGGCCTGGCGGCCGCCGGCTGCGGCCTGTTCGCCGATTCCGGCCCCGAAGACGCCATCACCGGCTTCCTCGACGGCCTCGCCTCCGGTGACACCGCCGCCGCGGCCTTCTTCACCGATTCGCCGGACGCCGCGCGGTCGTCGCTGGAGATGGCGCGGAGAGCGCTTTCCCCGGAGTCGATCAAGGTCGCGGCCAAGAACGTCCAGCACGCCTCCGGCGCGGACGACGGGACGGCGACCTACGAGCTGACCTGGAACCTCCCACGCGGCCGGGTCTGGACGTACAAGGCCGACGCCCAGGTGCATTCCACTCAGGACGGTTGGAAGGTGCGGTGGCTGCCGACGGCGCTTCACCCGCAACTGGCCGCGCAGCAGACCATCACGCTGAAGTCCGAGCCGCCGGATCTCGCCCCGGTGCTCGATCGCGACGGAATGCCGTTGCTGCGCCCGCAGACCGTCGTCAGCGTCGTGCTCGACCCGGCGAAGGCGGGGGATCTGGTCGCGGTCTCCGACAAGCTCGGCGCCGCGCTCAACCGCTTCGAACCGTCGGTGACCGGACAGTCCATCCGCGACGGGGTGAAGACGGTCAAGCCCGGAGCCGGTTATCCGGTGATGATCCTGCGGGCGAACGACTACCAGCAGGTGAAACCCGAGATCTACGACCTGCCCGGCGTCCGGTTCAGCCAGCAGGACAGGTTGCTGCCCGACGACAAGAACTCGGGCAAACAAGTGCTGCCCGCCGTCCGCTCGCTCGTCGAGGACCAGGTGGACGGCGCGGCGGGCTGGCGCGTCGTCACGCTCGACGTGAGCGGCGGCGAGATCATCGATCTGCACAACGAACAGCCCAAACCGGCACCCGCGGTCGTGAGCACGCTCAGTGTGAAGACACAGGGTTCGGCGGAGCGGGCGCTCGCCCCGCTCCCGACGGCCTCCGCGCTGGTCGCGATCCAGCCGTCGACCGGCGAACTCCTCGCCGTGGCCCAGAACGCCCCGGCCGACGCGCAGGGCGCGATCTCGCTCAGCGGCCGGTTCCCACCGGGTTCCACGTTCAAGGTCGCCACCGCGGTCGCGGCGCTGTCCGCGGGCGCGGTGCAGCCGGGCAGCCCGGTCGACTGCCCCGGCACGGCCACCTTCGAGAACCGGACGGTGCCGAACGAGGGCAAATTCGCCCTCGGTGTCATCTCGCTGTCGAAGGCGTTCGCGCATTCGTGCAACACGACGTTCGCGAAGCTCGCGACGGACCTCCCGCCCGCGGCGCTGACCGACGCGGCGCGAGACCTCGGCATCGGGGCCGACTTCGTCATCCCCGGCGTGACCACGATCACCGGCTCGGTGCCGCCCGCGAACACCGTCGCGCAGCGCGCCGAGAACGGCTTCGGCCAGGGGACCGTCGTGACGAGCCCGTTCGGGCTGGCGGTCGCCGCCGCGACGGTCCAGTCCGGGAAGATCCCGGTGCCGACGCTGGTGCGGGGGATGGCCGCGACGTCGTCCGGACTGGGCAAGCCGATCCGGCCGGAGGTGCTCGACGCCGTCCGCGGGATGATGCGCGAGGTCGTCACCGACGGCACGGCGACACTGCTCAAACCCCTGCCCGAGGTCAGGGGCAAGACCGGGACCGCCCAGTTCGGCGACGGGACGCATTCGCACGGCTGGTTCGTCGGCTACACCGGTGACCTGGCGTTCGCGGTACTGGTCACCGACGGCGGGACGTCCAAACCGGCGGTCGAGGCGGCGCAGCGCTTCCTGACGGGACTCGGCTAGCGAGCAGGTCGTAGGCTGGGCTCATGTCCGTTCGTTCCCCCTTGAAGCCCGGCGTCCAGACGCCGAGGCGACTCGTCCCCGCCAGCATCGCCCGCCCCGAGTACGTCGACCGGCCGGCGCCGAAACGCGACGCGGGCAACGGGGTCCGCACGCCCGAGGTGATCGAGGCGATGCGCGTCGCGGGCCGGATCGCGGCGCAGGCGCTCGAGGAGGGCGGCAAGGCCGTCAAACCCGGCGCGACCACGGACGACATCGACAAGGTGATCCACGAGTTCCTGCTGGACAACCACGCCTACCCGTCGACACTGGGCTACCGCGCCTTCCCGAAGTCGTGCTGCACCTCGCTCAACGAGGTCATCTGCCACGGCATCCCGGACTCGACCGTGATCGAAGACGGCGACATCTGCAACATCGACGTCACCGCGTTCATCGGCGGCGTCCACGGCGACACCAACGCGACGTTCCTGGCGGGTGACGTTTCCGAGGAGGCGCGGCTGCTGGTCGAGCGCACGCGTGAGGCGACCATGCGTGCCATCAAGGCCGTCCGGCCGGGCAGGCAGCTCAACGTCATCGGCCGGGTCATCGAGGCGTACGCGAAGCGGTTCGGGTACGGCGTCGTGCGTGACTTCACCGGCCACGGCGTCGGGCCGGCGTTCCACACCGCGCCGACCGTCCTGCACTACGAGGAGCCGTCGGTCGACACGATCATCGAGCAGGGCATGACCTTCACGATCGAGCCGATGATCACCCTCGGCACCATCGACTACGACATCTGGGCCGACGACTGGACCGTCACCACCAAGGACAAGAAGTGGACCGCCCAGTTCGAGCACACCCTCGTGGTGACCGAGGACGGCGCGGAGATCCTCACCCTGCCGTAAGTGACTCGTGAGTGGTAAGGACGGTTCTAACCAACGGTGTTCTGGGTGACTACGGCGGGTGAGTCGGGTAGCGGCCGGTCCGTGAAGGACTCCTTGAGGGACCCAGAGTCCCTCGATGTTCCCCTCACTCGTCCTGGACCGCGATCACGAGCCTCAGTAGCACCACCCACCACAACGGCGGCGCGTGAAGGCCTCCTTCCCTCGGCTCAGCCGAGTGAAGGAGGCCTTCACGTCTTCCCCAGTACATGCGAGCAAAGCCGCAGGCCGCGCGTAGGTACCTAGGAAAGGGTTCGCTCTAACCGTCATTACCACTCACGAGCCCACCTGCTCAGTCCTCTTCCCGCTCCACCCGGGCCAGGAGTTCGTCGAGGAAACCGCACGCCTCGGTGGCGGCCCGGTCGGCGTCGCCGTCGGCGATGGCCTCGGCGAGCCCCTCGTGGCCGATCTCCGGCAGGTACTCGCGTCCCGGCGTCACGTTCGACGTCGCGGCCACGCTGGCCGTGATCACCTCGGTGAGCCCGCGGTACATTTCGGTCAGCAGCGTGTTGTGTCCACTTTGGACGACGGCGAAGTGGAATTCCGCGTCGAGACGGGCGAAATCCTCCCAGTGGCGTTCCCGCAGTTCCTCGTTGCGGCGGGCGAGCAGCTCCCGGAGGGTGGCGACCTCCTCCTCGGTCCGCGACACGGCCGCGAGCCGGGCCCCTTCGACTTCGAGGATGCGCCGGACCTGCAGCACCTCGCGCAGCTCCGAACCGCACAACCGCCGGATCGCGCCCGAGACCTCGCTTGTCGCCCGCACGTAGGTGCCGTCGCCTTGCCGGACCTCGAGCAGTCCCGTATGCGCGAGCGCGCGGACGGCCTCTCGGACGGTGTTACGCCCGACCCCGAGCTGTCCCGCCAGCTCCGGTTCGGTCGGAATCCGCTGCCCGATGGGCCATTCTCCCTGCGTGACGGCGTCACGCAGCTGCTCGATGACCTGATCTACCAGGCCGGCCCGGCGCGTGGTGGCCAATGGCACAGCGTTGTCCCTTCATCCAATCATCCTATGTATGTGATACTAGCCGACGTGCGTGTCGACTCTCGAGAATCCGCTTCCCCGTTCGACGAGCGTCTTGAACTCGAAGGCGCGATCGAAACGGAATGGCGGCCGGGAGTGATCACCGGCGGTCTGCTGCTCGGTGTGGCGGTGATCCTGGTCGCGCTGAACCTGCGCCCGGCGATCACCAGTGTCGGCCCGATGCTCGGCGACATGCGCGCCGACCTCGGCGCCACGGCGACCTGGGCCGGCGTGCTCACCACGCTCCCCGGCCTCTGCTTCGCGGCCGCCGGTCTCACCGCTCCCGTGCTGGCCCGCCGGTTCGGCGTCGGCGCCGCCATCGCTGCCGCGCTGTCGATTCTGGCCGTGGGCCTGGTGCTGCGGGTGCTCGACGGGCCGTACGTCGTTCTCGGGGGAACGCTGGTGGCCACGGCCGGAATCGCCTTGGCGAACGTGCTGATCCCAGTCGTCATCAAGGACTCCTTCCCGGCGCGTGTCGGCATGATGACCGGCGTGTACACCGCCGCTCTTCAGGGCGGAGGCGCCCTGGGGTCCGCGCTCACCCCTCCCTTGGAGAACGCGTTCGGCGGCTGGCGCCAAGGGCTCGGCGCCTGGTCGGTGCTGGCGGTGCTCGCACTCCTCGTCTGGATTCTCGCAGCCCGCGGTACGGGGCGTGCGACCGTCGACGAGGCAGGCAAGCAGGGTAGCGGGCGATCGCTGTTGCGTAGCCCGCTTGCGTGGATGGTCACGCTTTTCTTCGGCACTCAGGCCTTTTTGGCCTACGTCGTGATGGGCTGGCTGCCGGAGGTGATGATCGACGCCGGGGTGAGCAAGGGCGATTCCGGCCTGCTGCTCGGGCTGATCTCGCTGATCGCCGTCCCGATCAGCCTCGTGGTCGCGCCGATGGCCGCGCGGCACCGCAGCCAGAGCGCGTGGATCGTCGGGCTGGGTGTCTTCGGCTTCGCCGGAATGGTCGGCATGATGCTCGCCCCGAGCGCCTCGCCGCTGCTCTGGAGCATCCTGATCGGCCTCGGGATGAGCGTCTTCTCCCTCGCGTTGACGGTGATCGCGCTGCGGGCGCGCACCGGCGCGGACACCGCGCGGCTCTCCGGGATGGCGCAGGGCATCGGCTACCTGATGGCGGCCGTCGGGCCGTTCCTGTTCGGCTTGCTCCACGACGTCACCCACGACTGGACCGTTCCCTGGATCATGATGCTCGTGGTCTTCGCCGCGCAGATGACCTTCGGTGCCTTCGCTGGCCGCCGTCGCTTCGTCTGAACGCGTTCAAAAAACTTCTTGACCCCACACGTGGCGGAGCCATACGCTGAGCGAGTTGAACCTGTTCAAAAACTCGGTTCTGGGGGTCGGCGTGGTGGAGGACCTGGCGTTCGGGGCGGCTCTTGCCTGCTTCGCCGCGGTATGCGTGGCGGTGGCGCCGGCTCGGACGGCACCCGTTGTTTCGCCGTTCGAGTTCTACCGCGCCGTGGACCGGGTGTGCGTGCGGGTGGGGGAGGACAGCGACGCCGCGATCCGGCGTTACTGGCCGGACCCGGAGGGGGACGTCGCGACGGAGCAGCGCAAGTGGCAGCACTACGTCGCGACGAAGGTGGACGACGCCAAGGACGTCCTCAAGGGGGCGACGGGGGTTCGCACGGTGCCGGGAGGGGCGGCATCGGCGCGTGAGGAGTTCTTGGCGGCCGTCCACCATTACGTCGAGGCGGCCGAGCGGTTCCACCAGGACGGGGCCCGCTCGGCCGTCCTGATGGGCGCCTCGGACACCAAGATGAACGTGGTGACCGCGCTCGCGGCGCGGCACGGGGCCCGCAACTGCGAACGCGTCATCTGACATGCCGTCGCATTTAGAGGACTAAATGCGGAGCCGGGCTCAGTCCAGTGGCAGGTTCAGCAGCGCGTTCTCGATCAGCTCCGGCATCGCCGGGTGGATCCAGTACTGCCCACGGGCCATGCTCTTCGCGTCGAGACCGAAGCTCATCGCCTGGATCAGCGGCTGGATCACCGATGACGCCTGCGGGCCGATGATGTGCGCGCCCAGCAGTTGCCCGGTGGCCGGGTCGGCGAGCAGTTTCGCGAAGCCGGTGGTGTCCTCCATCGCCCAGCCGTAGGCGATACCGGCGTAGTCCTGATGAGACGTCACATACGACACGCCTCGCTCGCGCGCCTCGCGTTCGGTCAGCCCGACCGAAGCGACCTGCGGTGAGGTGAAGACCGCGTGCGGGACGAACCGGTGGTCGGCTTCGATCCGCTCGTCCGGATTCAGCAGGTTGTGCTGCACGACGCGCTGCTCGTGGTTCGCGACGTGCTTCAGCTCGAAGACCGACGAGATGTCGCCGAGCGCGTAGATCCCGTCGACCACGGTCTGCTGGTATTCGTCGACCACGACGTGCCCGCGTTCACCGGTGGTCACGCCGGTGGCGGCGACGTCGAGGATGTCCGAGTTCGGCGTGCGACCGGTGGCGACCAGCAGCACCTCGGCCTCGACGGTCTCGGCGCCCTGAGGGCCTTCGAGGTCCAAGGCGACCCCCGACGAGGTCTTGCGGGCGCGGACGGTCTTCCGGTCGAGCCGGATGTCGAACCGCTGCGAGGCCAGTTCGGTGAACCGGGCGCTGACGTCGTCGTCCTCGGAACGCAGCAGCGCGCCGGAACGGTTGACCACGGTCACCTTCACCCCGAACGAGGCGAAGACGTGCGCGAACTCGGCCGCGATGTACCCGCCGCCGAGGATCACGATGCCGGCGGGCAGTTCGTCGAGCCGCATCACCGTGTCGGAGGTGTGGTAGCCGGTTTCGGCGAGCCCGGGGATGTCCGGGATCACCGGGCGGCCGCCGGCGGCGAGCACGAACCGGTCGGCGGTGATCGTTTCGGCCGGGCGGCCGTCGGAGTAGCTGACCCGGAGTTCCTTGTGGCCGGTGAAGCGGCCTTCGCCCTCGTACACGGTGACGTTCTTGTTGTCCTCGTGCTCGACGCGGTATTCGCGTCCACCGGCGGCGATCGGGTCGATCCGCCCGAAGATCCGGTCGCGGACGTCGCGCCAGCGGACCCCGGTCAGCTCCTCGTCGACGCCGAACTTCGCCGACGACGCCGGCGTGGCCGCGACGTTGGCGGCGTGCACGAACATCTTCGTCGGGATGCAGCCCACGTTCAGGCAGGTGCCACCGAACGTGCCCTTCTCCACGATCGCCGTGTTCCAGTCCGCGAAACGCGGGTCGAGGATCGAGTTGCCCGATCCGGTACCGACGATCACCAGGTCGTAGTGGGGCACGCTGTCTTCCTTTGCGGCGGGAGCGGGTGGTTCCGACTCTAGCCAACCTGTCACGGTGACCGGTTGTTCCCGGTCGCGAGCGAAGGTCCACCCGTTTCAGTGACACCGCATCGGGCCTTCTCCGATTAGGGTATTCGCGATCGCTTGTGTACGCGCTGGAGTCGTTTGATCACGACCACGATGATCGCGATGGCCCAGTGCCGCGGCGCCCCGGCCCCTGCCACCAGATGGCAGTACGTACGCCCCGGTGAAGGGACAGAACATGCCCAAGAAGTCACGTCGCACCCTGCTGCTCGCTGTCGGAGCGGTACTCGCGACGGCCGTGATGGTGCCGATCGGCCTCACCAGCGCGTCGGCGGACGACAGTGCGGTGAGCGGACCGGACAAGGCCGCCGAGCCGAGGATCGTGGGCGGGGAGAAGGCGTCGGTCTCGCAGTATCCCTACGCGGTCTACTTGGCCGACCGCGACGGTAACCAGTACTGCGGGGCGGTGATCGTCAGCTCCACGACGGTCGCGACGGCCGCGCACTGCGCGGTCGCGGTCAAACGCGCCGACGTCCGGGTCGTCGCGGGACGGCAGGACAAGCGTTCGCGGGATGGCGTGGAACTGCGTGTTTCGCGGGTCTGGGTCAGCCCC
Organism: Amycolatopsis sp. NPDC039088; assembly: GCF_055598845.1. Taxonomy (NCBI): domain Bacteria; kingdom Bacillati; phylum Actinomycetota; class Actinomycetes; order Pseudonocardiales; family Pseudonocardiaceae; genus Amycolatopsis; species Amycolatopsis sp. NPDC039088. Next base: position 14,462 of record NZ_JBVKAE010000035.1, read on the forward strand.
GACTACAGCGGCGATCCCGGCAAGGGCGACGACATCGCGGTGATGACGGTCAGCGGCCAGCTGCCGTACCGGCCCGCGAAGGTCGCGGACAACGGCAACGCCGACCTGTACAGCGAAGGGACGAAGGCCACGGTCCTCGGCTGGGGCCGGGTCGCCGACGGCGGCGCTCGTTCGGACTACCTCCGCAGCGCGGTCGTCCCGGTGGTCAGCGACAAGACCTGCCGGAGCGCGTACTCGGGCTACGACCCGATCGACATGGTGTGTGCCGGTTACCCCGAAGGCGGGATCGACGCCTGTCAGGGCGATTCGGGTGGCCCGCTCGTCGTGGGTGACACGCTGATCGGGATCGTTTCGTTCGGCGAAGGCTGCGCGAAGCCGAACAAGCCGGGCGTCTACACCCGTGTCTCGCACTACGCGAACGAGATCTCCCAGCAGAACAGCCGGGGGCTGATCGGCTGATCCATGCCTTCTTCACGTCCGATGTGCTACCAAGTGGGACGTGAGCACCGACACCCCGATCACCGAGACCACGTCGTTCCCGCTGTCCGTCGCCGGTGACGAGATCACCGCCGCTCAGTTGCACGACATCCTCCGCCTGCGCGTGGACGTCTTCGTCGTCGAGCAGGAGTGCGCCTATCCCGAGATCGACGGGCGCGATCTCCTGCCCGGCACCCGTCATCTCTGGATCGGCGGTTCCGTCACCGTCGACTCGTATCTGCGGGTGCTGCAGGACGCCGGCGGCACCTTCCGGATCGGGCGGGTGTGCACGGCGGTCCGCGCACGCGGCAAGGGACTGGCGGGACGGCTGATGGAGACCGCGCTCGCGGGGATCGGGGACGCGCCGTGCGTGCTCAACGCGCAGACGTACGCGACGGACTTCTACGCCAAGTACGGATTCGTGGCCGAAGGCGACGAGTTCCTGGAGGACGGCATCCCGCACATCACGATGTGGCGCCGGGAGGTGCGGTAGCCGTGATCACCCCGACCGCGCGGTCCACATCGGCCTCGGTGAGGTCGGCCCGCGCGGTCAGGCGCAGGCGGGAGATGCCGTCGGGTACGGACGGCGGGCGGAAACAGCCGACCCGGACGCCCTGATCCGCGCACGAAGCGGCCCACACGACGGCCGCCTCGGGGGACGGCGCCTGCACAGAGATCACCGCGGCGTCCGGGAGACCGACCCGGAACCCCGTCGCTTTCAGTTGCATCGCAAGGTTTCCGGCCGCGTCGGTCACCTTGGTGGCCAGCTCCGGCTCGGCCTTCAGCGCGTTGAGCGCGGCCAGCGCGGCGGCGGCACTGGCGGGCGCGAGCGCGGTGTCGAAGATGAAACTGCGCGCGGTGTCCACGAGATGCTTGATCACGCGACGCGGCCCGAGTACCGCTCCGCCTTGTGCCCCAAGGGATTTCGACAGCGTGATCGTGGTGACGACGTCCGGCGCGCCGGAGAGCCCCGCCGCGTTGACCGCACCGCGGCCACCCTCGCCGAGGACGCCGAAGCCGTGGGCGTCGTCGATGAGCAGTGACGCGCCGTGCTCCCGGCAGACCGCCGAGAGTTGCTCCAGCGGCGCGATGTCGCCGTCGACGGAGAACACGGAATCGGTGACGACGAGCGCGCGCGGTTTGCGGCGGGTCGCGAGGGCGTGCTTGAAAGCGTTCGGATCGCTGTGGGCGACCGCGGCGATGTCCGAACGGGACAGCCGGCAGCCCTCGATCAACGAGGCGTGGATGTACTTGTCCGTGACGATCGCGGAATCCGCGCCGGACAGTGCCGTGACGGCGCCGAGGTTCGCGGTGAAGCCGGACGAGAAGACCAGCGCGGCCTGCGCGCCGCAGAAGCGGGCGAGTTCGTGCTCGAGTTCGACGTGGACCTCGGTTGTGCCGGAGACGAGCCGGGATCCCGTCGACCCGGCGCCCCAGCGCAACGCGGCGGCCGCGGCGGCACCGGCGACACGCTTGTCGCGGGCGAGCCCGAGGTAGTCGTTGCCGGCGAGATCCAGCTCCGGTTCCTGCGCCTGCCGGATGCGCAGCTTGCGCACCAGCCCGGCCTCGGCCCGCTTCTCCGCCTCCACGTCGAGCCAGTCGAAGACCTGGTCGGGAGGGAGGTTCTGGGGAGCGGGGGCAGGAGAGTTCACGTCCCGCAGTCTCCCATCCGGCGTTCGGCGCCGGGCGTGGTGGTCCCCACAGCGAACGCAAGGAAAGGTCCTTTCCTCGCAAAATTTGCAAGGAAAGGACCTTTCATGGCACTAGCCGCCGGATGGACCGGCTTCAGTTACTTCAGCTGTCGAAGCTGCGACGCGGGCCGCGGCTCGGACGCTGCGGGCGGCCACTGCCGCCGCCGGACTCGGTGCGACGCGGGCGGCCGCGGAAGCCGCCGGGACGGCCGCCTTCGCGGTGACCGTGACCCTCGCGCGAACCCTGGTAGCCACCGCGGTCGCCGCCACCGTAGCCGCGGCCACCGCCGCGACGCGGGGACTCACGACGACGCTCGATGACCGGCTCGCCGCTGGGCTGCTGCGCACCGGTGATGCGAATGAGCTCGGCGTCGCCAGGGCGGACCGTGGTCTGCTCGGCGCGGACACCGGCGCGGTCGGTCATCCGGCGCACCATGCGGCGCTGGTCGTGGGTGACCAGCGTGACCACGACACCGGACGCCCCGGCGCGCGCGGTGCGGCCCGCGCGGTGCAGGTAGTCCTTGTGGTCGGCGGCCGGGTCCACGTGCAGCACCAGCGAGATGTCGTCGACGTGGATACCGCGCGCGGCGACGTCCGTGGCGACGAGGACCGGGGCGAAGCCTTCCTTGAAGTCCGCGAGGACCCGGTTGCGCTGGCCCTGGGTCTTGCCGCCGTGCAGTGCGGCCGCGTGGACGCCCTTTTCGCGCAGGCGCTCGGTGAGACGGTCCACGTGGTGCTTGGTGCGGACGAACATGATCGTGCGGCCCTCGCGGGCACCGATCTCGGTGATGACGTCCTGCTTGTCCTGGTGCGACACCTGGAACACGTGGTGGTCCATGGTGGTGACGCTCGCGGTCGACGGGGCGACCGAATGCGTGACCGGGTTGGTCAGGTAGGCGCGGACCAGCCGGTCGACGTCACCGTCGAGGGTGGCGGAGAACAGCAGGCGCTGGCCGTCACGCGGGGTCAGGTCGAGGATCTCGCGGACCTGCGGCATGAAGCCCATGTCGGCCATCTGGTCGGCCTCGTCGAGCGCGATGAAGGTGCACTCCGACAGCGACGCGGTGCCCTGGCGGACGTGGTCCGACAGCCGGCCCGGGGTGGCGATCAGCAGGTCGACGCCACGGGAAAGCGCGTCGGCCTGACGGGTGAAGGCCATGCCGCCGACGGCGGTGCGGCACCACAGGCCGAGCGACTTGGCCAGCGGGGTCAGCGAGTCGGCGACCTGCATGGCCAGCTCGCGGGTCGGGACCAGGATCAGCGCGCGGGGGTGCTTCGGGCGGGCCCTGCCGCCGTTGAGCCGGGTCAGCATCGCGAGGCCGAAGGCCAGGGTCTTGCCGGAACCGGTCTGCGCGCGGCCGAGCACGTCGCGGCCGGAGAGCGCGTCGGGGATGGTCGCCGACTGGATCGGGAAGGGGGTGGTGATTCCGCCCTCGGCCAAGGCCTTCAGCAGCGGGTCGGGAAGCCCGAGCTCCGCCCAGGTCGTGGCCTTGACACTCTCGACGGCGTCGTTGTGCAGCATGGCGTCACCCGCGGGGCGGGTACGCGGCTTGCGGTGCTGCCTTGCCGACGGTGAGGTGGGGCCGGAGTTGAACGTGACTGTCACAAATGCCTCTCGGACGTGGTACGTCACAAGGAGGCCCGGGGCTGCCCGCACGCAAGGCAGGGCAAGATGGTGTGCACAGATGGGCGTTCACAGGGACGAACCCGGCACACCGCGTCTGCATGACACCGCGCGCCAATTGGTTGATACGGATACCGCGAGCCATTCGGTTGGCTTTGGAGGCGACGGACACCACTCATCCACGCCGCCGATTGCGGTCTAGCACTACTGTACCGGACCGTTATCCGGCCGCCCAACGGGAGGGACCGATTGTGGGCAGGGTCTCCACGACGGTGCTCTTCCAGGAGACGCCATGAAGGGGTCTTCCAAGACGGATTCCGTCCTGGAAGACCCCTTCATGACACTGTGGACAGTCGGTCAACTTCCCTGACAGGTCACCGACGGCTGCACCGGATTCGTCCCCGCCGACTCGACGACGAGACCGAACGTCGTCTCGCCGTCCGGCGCGACCGCGCCGTTCCAGTTCGCGTTCCGGACGTTCACCGCGTTCCCCGTTTGGCTCAGCGTCCCGTTCCACACGCTGGCGATCCGCTGCCCGGCGGGAAGCGTCCAGCCCGCCAGCCACCCGCCGTAAGCGGTCGTGCTGTGGTTCATGATCGTCACGGTCGCCTGGTAGCCGCCGGACCACGTGTTCGTGACGGCGAACATCGCCATGCACGAACCACCTCCGGGCAGCGACGAGGTCGTCGTCGTCGACGAGGGCGGCGTGCCCGGGTCGTTGATCCCCGTCACCTCGCCGTTGCCCCCGTCGAACACGACGTCGGAGCAGCCGTAGAACGTCTCGGCGCTGTCTGAGCGCTTCCAGACCGAGTAGATGATGTGCCTGCCCGTCTTGTTCGTCGGCAGCGCGCCGCTCCACTTGTACTGACCTTCGACCGTGCCGACGGAGCCGGTCACCGGCGGATGGTCGATGGTCAGGAACGGCTGGTCCTCGAAGTCGTCCCAGCGCAGTGCCCGGTTCGGATCCCAGCCGTCCTTGGTGACGTAGGTGTAGAACCAGCCCGGATGCGCCGCCCACGCGTTGTAGGAGAAGTCGAACGTCGCGCCGGCCGTCAGATGCGTGAGCGGCCAGTCGCCGACGCCGTCGTAACCGGCGAAGCCGGGGTTGCCGCCCGAGCACAGCTTCCCGTCGGGGATGAAGCCGCGGGTACGTCCGGCACCGTCGGAGCGCAGGACGGAGAACCAGTTGTAAAGCGAGTTCGCGCCGCTGGTCCGGACGGCGGCGGCGCAGGCCGGATTGTGCGGGACGATCTCACCGGTCGGGGACAGGCCGTCCTTCCAGCAGAGGAACGTGCGGCTGCCCGGTTTCATCATCGCGCCGTGCGCGGCGGCTGTGCCGGTGTTCAGCACCACGGCGAACACGCTCGCCAGTAGCACGGTCACGACGGCCAGGACGGTACTTCGTTGTTTCGTCACGTCGGCTTCGCCCTTCTCCCATGCGGACATGGCCGCCTGGCGGTGGCGGCCGGTGCGTATGGGAGCGCTCCCATTCATGAGGGTAGGCCAACTCCAGGTGGTGGGGAAGAGCTTTCACAGGTCTCGAAGCAAGAGGGTCTTGAGGGATCCCCATGGGACCGATTTCGCTCCATGGGGATCCCTCAAGACACCTCGGCACGACAACCTCAGCGCAGCCCGGCGATCTCCCGCAGTTCCTCGATCAGCTCCGGGACGGCCGTCAGCCGCTCGGGCAGTCCTCGCGAGTGGAACCACGTGGCGATGTTCCGCACGTCGCGCGCGAGGAACTCGAGCCCACCGGGGTTGGCCACGATGTCGACCACCTGCGGGAGATCGATCACCATGATCCGCTCGCGGTGGACGAGCAGGTTGTACGCCGAGAGGTCGCCGTGCGCGAGCCCTTGCGACGCCAGGAGTTCCAGCATCGCCGACGTCTGGAACCACAGTTCCCGCAGCTGCTCCGGCTCGGGCCGGACCTGTGCCAGCCGCGGCGCCGCCGTGTCGCCGTCGCCGAGGAACTCCAGCAACAGCTCGGTACCGTCCCGTTGCACCGGATACGGCACCGGCGCGCCGACCGCCCAGAGTTTGCTCAGCGCGGAGAATTCGGCCACCGCCCACTGTTCGGCGATGAGGTTGCGGCCGAAACTGCTGCGCGACTCCATGGCCCGCATTTCGCGCGACCGCCGCATCCGCCTGCCTTCGAGGTAGCCGGCGTCGCGGTGGAACAGCCGGTGCTCCCCGCTGCGGTACCGCTTGGCGGCCAGCACCGTGCCCGGCGTGTCGGGCAGGCCACGGCGTACGAGATGGACGTCGGCCTCCTTGCCGGTCTTGAGGATGCCGAGTTCGGTGTCCACCGCCGCCAGTTCGGTGATCACCCAGTCCGGCCGCGGATACGGCCCGTGTTCGGCTTCGCCCCAGGTGCTCCAGCGGTCGCCGCCACCGGGGATGGCGGTTTCGGTGTAGGCGTCTTCGCGCAGCCGGGCGAGCCGGGCGCGTTCGGCCTCGGTGAGCCGACCGCCGCGGTCGGGTTCGGGTTCGTCGTCGAACCGGCCGCGCTGGGCACGACGAGGACGGCCGATCTTTTCGAAAGCGTGGGATTCTTCGAGTTCGTGCTTGCGCACTGGTGGGTTCTCCTAGTCAGGGTGCCCCACCGGGCGAGCGTGGTCGCGCTCAGCCGCGAGGGGCGAGTGGATGGGGGCGGCAAAGGCCCCGGACAGTCATCAGCACGAGGCACCTCCCAGTCGCATCCACCGGCTCCTGCCGGATCGCGCCCGATCATGCCGGACGCTCTCTCGCGCCCGCAACCGAATTAACGTCGTGAGTGGCGACGGCTCACCGCCACACTCCTCGACGCCCTACGCCGACCGCAGCCCGGCCAGTTCGCTCCGCGACCGCACCTTCAGCTTCCGCAGCACGCTCGCGACATGCTGTTCCACCGTGCGCCGCGACAGGAACAGCACCTCGGCGATCTCCCGGTTGGTGTGCCCGGCGGACAGCAGCCGGGCGACGTCGCGCTCGCGCGGGGACAGCTCGTCGCCGTAGCCCCGGCGGCCGCGGCGGGACGGGGCGACGGCGCCGGTGGACCGGAACGCGTGGCGGCAGCGGGCGGCGTCGCGAGTGGCGCCGAGCTGGTCGAACGTCTCGGCGAGCGCGGAGAAGGTTTCGGCGACGTCCTCGTTCCCGGCCAGGCGGCAGCGCGCGGCCCGCTCCGCGATCAGTGCCGCGTGATACGGCGCCGGGAGGGCGTCGAAACGCGTGCGTGCCTGCTCGAAGGCCAGGATCGCCTCGGTGTGCTCTCCTCGCGAGGCCGCGACGATCCCGCGGTTCGCGGCCAGTGCCGCGCGCGTCGACGGCGCGTCGAGGCCGGAGATCTCGCGTTCGAACTCGTCGGTCAGCGCTTGCGCCGCGGCGTCCCGTCCGGTGGCGCAGTACGCGTCGGCGGCGGCCATGACGAGATCGGCGCCCCAGGCCCAGACACCCTTGGCGCGCAAGAGTTCCAGTCCCTTCTCGGCCTGCGCGACGGCGGCCTCGCCGAGGTCCTGCGCGAGCAGCATGCCCGCCATCCCGGCGTGCGCGGCGATCGCGACCGGGGTGAACGCGTTCTCCGGCTGGTCCGCCGCGGTTCCGGCGAACCGGGCCGCGGCTTCGTCCCATTCACCGCGGGCGGCGGCGAGCAGACCGAGCACGAGACACAGTTCGCTGGTCACCGGCAGGAGGTCGCGGTACTCGTCGATGAGCGCGCCCGCCCGTTCGGCGAGGCCGTCCCAGTTCCCGGTGAGCCAGTCGGTGTGGACCGCCGTCGCCCGCGCGGTGCTGACGACGTACGGTGCGCCGCAGTCGGCGGCCAGTTGCATCCCGCTGCGCAGCAGGCTCCTGGCGCGCCGGTGGTGGCCGATCCAGGCGCAGGCGTCGGCGCTGTTGCAGTGCAGCCGCGCCAGATGCCGTTGCTCGTCGGCCGAGCCGACGCTGGTGGGCGCCCGGTCCAGCATGGCCCAGCCGCGAGCGTCCCCGATGTGCAGCCGCGACGCGACGTTGTTGGCCATCAGGATGATCCGCAGCCGCCGGTCGGTCGCCCGTTCGATGAGCCCGTCCACCCGGTCCATCCAGCGCCGGTGCTCGTGCAGCGGGGTCGCGCCGACCCACGGCTGGGCGAGTACACCCATCCCGCGTCCGGCGAGGTCGGGGCGGTCGGCGAGGTCGTTGACGGCGATCTCGATCTCGGTCCTGGCCGCCTCCAGCCCGCCAGCCTGGCGCACCAGCAGGAGCCCGAGTCCCAGCCGGACTTCGCCGCTCAGACGACCGGACAGCCTGCCGTCGGTGAGCAGCCGTTCCAGTGCCGGGACGACCTCCGCCTGTGCGAGTCCGTTGCACGCCACCGAACTGAACTTGACCGCCAGTCTGTCCACATCGGACGGCTGGAGGCCCGGTTCGTCGAGCAGGGTGCGGAGCAGATCCGTCGCCGTGGCGAGGTCGCCGACCGTCGACGCCTGATCGGCGGCCGCCTCGCCGTACTTCAGGGCACCGGCCCGGTCGCCCGCCTTGCGGCAGTGTTCGGCGAGCCGCACCAGTGACTGCGGGAGGCGGTCGCGCAACAGCCGGGCGGCACGCCGATGCAGTTCCTGGCGGTCGGGGCCGGGGATGGTGCGGTAGACGGCCTGCTGGGCGAGCGCGTGCCGGAAGCCGTATTCGCCTTCGCCGGTCTCCACCAGGACGTTGCGTTCGAGCGCGACGACCAGGGCGCGGTGGGCGCGTTCGGGGGTGAGCGCGGCCGCGGCCGTCAGCAGGTCCGAAGTGGACGGTGTGCCGAGGACGGCGGCCGCCTCGGTGATCCGCCGGGCCGTTGACGGCAGTCCGGCGAGCCGTTCCACGGTCGCTTCCCGCAGCAGCGCCGGGACTTCGACGGCGTCGAGCAGCCGCCGTGCGGTCGCGCCGTCGGCGTGCACCGCGCCTTCGATACCCCCGATCGCGTGCACGACCTCCTCGACCACGAACGGTATTCCCGCGGTCCGCTCGTGCAGGCGTGCGGCGAATTCCGCCGAGACGTTCGCCTCGCCGAGCAGCGCCGACACCAGCGCCTGGACGCCGTCGCGGTTCAGGGGACGGAGCGTGACGAGCACATGCTCGGTGCCGGGCGCGGGCCGGTAGGCGCTGCCGAGCGGGATGCCGCCGGGGGTTTCCTCACGCCGGTAGGTGAGCAGGAGGGTCAGCCCGGTGGGCGGGTCGGTCATCAGGAACCGCAGGAGGCGGCGGGAGCCGTCGTCCGCCCAGTGGAGGTCTTCGATGAGGAGGACGTGCGGGCCCAGCGAGCCGAGCAGTTCCCGGACGGCGCGGAAGAGCCGGTGCCGGTCGGCTCTCGGGTCGCCGAGCCTCAGTGGTGGCGGGGGCAGGAAGGCCGCGAGCTCCGGCAGGTAAGGCCCGAGTACGCCGGTCACGGGGTTGAGATCGCGTGGCGGGCGGACGTCCTTGAGCGCGTCGAAGACGACGCCGTACGGGAAGGGTTCGCGCAGTGGCTGGCAGCTCCCGGTGAGGACCGGCCGTCCGGCCAGTTCGGGGCAGGCCAGCAGTTCGGTGGCTAGCCGGGTCTTGCCGACGCCCGCTTCACCTTCGAGCATGATCACCGCGGGCGAGCGCATCGCGCCGTCGAGGATCGCGCGTAGTTCCGCATCACGGCCGACGAGTACCGGCGAACTCGTCCTGCGTCGGCATCCACCGATCACCATGCCGGGTCACCCCCGCTTCACGAACAACACCGTTCGAGTGAACGCAGCTTAAGCGCCCGCTCAGTGATCACGGAACCCGCTCGGACGGTCACAGAACTTTCGTAGGGACGGGGGCTTTCCCTATTAGATACGTAGTCCTACGGACCGTTGCCTCGCTTGTTCGTGCAGGTACCGCCACCCGACAGTGATTCCTACGTGACCGCATGTCACGGCGTCGGCCCGGACCCTGCCGGCGCGAACCACCTGTTCGAGTGAACGGAGCTCAGGAAATGCGTGGAGATCTTCGACGTCACCGGATCGCGGGTGCGGTGCTCACCGGGGCCGCTGTCGCGGCTTCCGTGGCCTTCGCCGGACCGGCCACGGCCGCCGAGGGACAGATCCGCGGCGCCGGCGTACCGGGAGCCGTCACGGACGGGTACATCGTCTCGCTGAAGAGCGGCGACGCCGGCCTCGCGGCCAAATACGGCGGTCAGCTGAAGGCGACCTACACCGCGGCGCTGAACGGCTTCTCGGCCAAGATGACCGAGGCACAGGCGAAACGGCTCGCCGCCGACCCCAACGTCGACTTCGTCCAGCAGGACGCGGTCGCGCACATGACCGGAACCCAGACCAACCCGACCTGGGGCCTCGACCGCGTCGACCAGAAGAACCTCCCGCTGGACCGGAAGTACACCTACCCGAACGACGGAGCCGGTGCCACGGTCTACGTCGTCGACACCGGTGTCGACTACCGCCAGACGGAGTTCGGCGGCCGCGCGACCAGCGGATACGACTTCATCGACAACGACAGCGACGCCCGCGACTGTCAGGGACACGGCACGCACGTCGCCGGCACCGTCGGCAGCGCCACCTACGGCGTGGCCAAGGGCGCCAAGATCGTCTCGGTCCGCGTGCTGAACTGCCAGGGCAGCGGCCAGTACTCGCAGATCATCAGCGGGATCGACTGGGTCGTGAAGAACGCCAAGGGCCCGTCGGTGCTCACCATGAGCCTGGGCGGACCGGCCGACTCCGGGGTCGACGCCGCCGTGCGCCGCGCCGTCTCGGCGGGCATCACCAACACGGTGGCGTCGGGGAATTCCAACACCGACGCCTGCTCCACCAGCCCGGCTCGCGTACGTGAGGCCATCACCGTCAACGCCACCCAGAGCGACGACCGCCGGTCGTCGTTCTCGAACTACGGCAGCTGCACCGACATCTTCGCGCCCGGCACCAACATCACCTCGCTGCGCAACGGTGGCGGCACCCAGCAGATGAGCGGCACCTCGATGGCGACGCCGCATGTCGCCGGCGCGGCCGCGATCTACCTGACGTCGAACCCGTCGGCGACCCCGGCCGCCGTCGCGTCCGGTCTGGCCAACGCCGCCACCTCCGGTGTCGTGACGAGCCCGGGTTCCGGTTCGACCAACAAGCTGCTGAACGTGGCGGGTCTCTGATGCGCCGCGGCGTACGGGCCGGCCTGGTGGCCGTCGCGGCCACCGCGCTGGCGGCGTTCGCCGCGGGCAACGCCCTCGCCGCGGAGGCGGAAGGCGTTGTCGTGCAGGCGAATCAGCACTACGGCGACCAGTACATCGTGGTGCTCCACGACGTCGGCACGCTGGCGGTCGAGCAGTCCTCGGCCGCGCTGACCGGCCGCTACGGCGGTGAGGTCCGGTCCGCGTACAAGAACGTGCTCCGTGGATTCTCGGTCAAGGGCCTCTCCGAGCGGCAGGCCAGGCGGCTCGCGGCCGACCCGGCGGTCAAGGCGGTCTACCAGGACGGCACCGCGCGTGCCGTCGGCACCCAGACCAACCCGACCTGGGGCCTCGACCGGATCGATCAGAAGAACCTGCCGCGCGACAAGAGCTTCACGTACCCGAACACGGGCGAGGGCGTCACGGCGTACGACCTCGACACCGGGATCAACCCGGACAACCCCGAGTACGAGGGGCGCGCGTCCATCGGCAAGGACTTCGTGGGCGGCAACGGCAAGGACTGCAACGGGCACGGCAGTCACACCGCGGGCACCATCGGCAGCAAGACCTACGGCGTGGCGAAGAAGGTCAAGCTCGTCGGGCTGAAGGTGCTGGGCAACGACTGCTCCGGCAACGGTCCCGACTCCGCCATCGTCGACGCGGCCGAATGGCTGACCGCGAACGGCACCAAACCGGCGGTGGCGAACCTGAGCCTGCGGATGGACCAGGTCGGGCTCGGCGACGACGTCATCAAGAAGTCCATCGCCGCGGGCTTCGTCTACGCGGTGGCGGCGGGCAACGAGAACCAGAACGCCTGCAATGTCAGCCCCGCCCGTATCCCCGAGGCGATCACGGTCGGCGCCTCGGACGAGAACGACAACAAGTCCTCGTTCTCCAACCACAGTTCGTGCGTGGACATCTTCGCCCCTGGCAGCAACATCACGTCGCTGTCCACGTCCAACGGTGGTTCGGCGAACATGAGCGGGACGTCGATGGCCACGCCGCACGTGGCCGGGGCGGCGGCGCTGTACCTCGCCGCGAACGCCGGTGCCACCCCGCAGCAGACGCGGGACGCGCTGGTGACCAACGCCTCCGACGGCGTGCTCAAGGGACTGCCGTCCGGCACGGTCAACAAACTGCTGAACGTGTCGTTCATCGGCGGCGGTGGCCCCACGCCGACGTGCGGGGCCAAGTCCAACACGACACCGGTGTCCATTCCGGACGCGGGTGACGCGGTGACCAGTTCGGTGACGCAGGACGGCTGCGACGGCAAGGCGTCGGCGACGCTGCCGGTCAAGGTCGACATCGCGCACACCTACACCGGTGACCTGGCGATAGACCTGATCGGGCCGAGCGGTGCGGTGTTCGGCCTCAAGCAGGCGGGAGGGATCGGCGAGGCGAGCGGCGTGCACACGTCGTACACGGTGAACGCCTCGTCCGAACCGGCGAACGGGACCTGGAAGCTGCGGGTCCGTGACGTCTACCGGTTCGACAGCGGGACGATCGAAGGATTCTCCATCACCTTCTGAGTCCTTGCGAACGGCGGTGCGCCGCGGTCACGATGACCGCGGCGCACTGTCGTTTCGCTGGGGGAGGCTGGGATGGAGTCCTACGACGCCGTGATCGTCGGTGGCGGGCACAACGGACTGGTGGCGGCGGCCTACCTGGCCAAGGCCGGCCGTTCGGTACTGGTGCTCGAACGCCGCGACGAGGTCGGCGGGGCGGCGGTCTCGTTCCGGGCGTTCCCCGACGTCGACGTCCGGCTCTCGCGGTACTCGTACCTGGTGAGCCTTCTGCCGCGCGAGATCATCGCGGATCTGGGGCTCGATCTGGAGCTGCGACGGCGGCGAATGTCGTCATATACCCCCGTCGGCGACGGGGGTCTCCTTGTCGACACGGGCGACGACGGCCGTACGGCGGCGTCGTTCTCCGCGCTCACCGGGTCCACAAAGGACTTCGAGGCGTGGCGACGGTTCTACGCGATGACCTCCGAGGTCGCCGAGCGGACCTTCCCCACGCTGACGGAACCGTTGGTGTCGAGGGAGGAACTGCGGTCACGCATCGACCCGGCGGCGTGGGACGCGCTGTTCGAGCGGCCGATCACCGAAACACTCACCGGGATGTTCGACGACGACACCGTCCGCGGCGTCGTCCTGACCGACGCGCTGATCGGGACCTTCGCCGACGCCGGCGACTTCCGGCAGAACCTGTGCCTGCTCTACCACGTGATCGGCAACAAGACCGGTGACTGGGACGTGCCGGTGGGCGGGATGGGCGCGGTGACCGGCGCGCTCGCGTCCGCCGCGCGGGCCGCCGGGGCGCGGCTGGTGACCGGCTCGGAGGTGCTGTCGATCGATCCCGGCGGCTCAGTGCGTTATCGGCTGGGCGACGACGAGTTCGCGGTGCGCGGTGGACACGTACTGTCGAACGTCGCGCCGCGGACGCTTGCGCGGTTGCTGGGGGAGGAGCCGCCGGAGGCACCGGAAGGCGCACAGCTCAAGGTGAACATGGTGCTGTCACGGCTGCCGCGGCTGCGCGATTCGGGCGTCGACCCGCGAGAGGCGTTCGGCGGCACGTTCCACGTCAACGAGGGCTACGGGCAGTTGGCGACGGCGTACGCGGAGGCCGCCGCGGGCAGGATCCCGTCGCTGCCGCCGTGTGAGATCTACTGCCACTCGCTGACCGACCCGTCGATCCTCGGTCCGGCCGAACAGGCCGCGGGGGTGCAGACGCTGACGTTGTTCGGGCTGCACATGCCCGCGCGGTTGTTCGAAGGCCGCAACGACGCCGCGCGCGAAGCGGCGCTACGGGCGACTTTGTCCTCTTTGGACAGTGTGCTGGCCGAACCGATCGAAGACTGCGTGCTCCGTTCGCCGGACGGCCGGTCGTGCATCGAAGCGAAGACCCCGCTGGACCTCGAAGCCGAGCTGGGCTTGCCCGCGGGGCACATCTTCCACCGGGATCTGTCGTGGCCTTACGCGGTCGATGCCGCCCAGGTGGGACAGTGGGGTGTCGAGACGGCTCACGAGCGGGTGTTGCTCTGTGGTGCCGGGGCCGTGCGGGGAGGCGGTGTGTCGGGTATCCCCGGGCACAATGCCGCGATGGCGGTGCTGTCCCACTCCTGAACGCGCGTGAAGGGCCCTTCCCTCGGCTCAGCCGAGGGAAGGGCCCTTCACGCGCAAAGTGGGATTATTGGACGGTCAGGGTGTAGACGGCGCTGGAGGTCTTGCCCGCCGAGTCCGTCGCGGTGACGGTCACCGGGTAGGTGCCGCGCTGGAAGGGCGCGACCACCTGCATCGTCGAACTACCGCCGCTCGAGATCGTCTGCGGGTTGAAGAACGGTGCGAACGGCAGGCCCTGCCCCGACGCCGACAGCTTGATCGTGCCCGTGCCGCCGGTGGCGGAAACGGTGACGTTGCTGAAGAAACCGGGCTGGGAGGTCCCACTGGTGGGGCTCAGGCTCACCCTGAGCTCACCGGGCTGGGGTCCGCCGGCGCCGACGGTCAGCGTCAGGTTCGTGGTCGCGGTGTCGGTGGTGCCCTTGCCCGAGATCGTGACCGCGTAGTCCTTTTCGGCCGTCCCGGCGGGAACCTCGATGGTCACCTTGGCCGACTCGCCCGAGTTGATGGACGTGGGCTGGAAGGTGGCCTTCGCTCCGTCCGGAAGACCGGACGCGCTCAGCTCGACCTTCTCCGCGCCGTTCTTACCGGGCTTGCTGGTCACCGTGGCCGAAACGTACTTGCCCGGCTCGACCTTGAGCGAAGACGGTGTCACGGCCAGGGAGAACTTCTCCGGGTTCTGCGGCTCGCCGATCTGCTGCTTGACCCAGTCGCCCATGTCGTTGTTGAGCCTGCCGTACACGCTGTACCACTTGAAGTCGCTACGGCTCCACGACGCGACGCCGACGACCTTGCCGTCCACGATGAGCGGACCGCCGCTGTCACCGGGAAGGATCGTGACGTGGCCGTCGCTGTAGCCACTGCAGATCATCGTGGCGTCCTGGAAGCCCGCACCGACACCGTTGCAGTTGCTGCCCTGCACGATCGGCAGGGTGAACTTGTGCAGTTCGACGTTGCGGGTGTCGTCGTTGAAGTCCTTCTTGCCGTAGCCGAGCCCCAGCCCGGACTTGCCCGGCTTGTTCAGCTCCGTGTCGGCCGACGTCGCGACCTTCGCGTACTGGCCACCCGGCACCGGGATGTCGGCGTCCGTGGTGACCACCGCGACGTCGTAACCCTGGTCGAAGTTGACGTACTTCGGGTGGGTGTCATAGCTGACGACGCCGATCCTCGTCCCGCCACCGGCGTTGAGATCGTCCAGCCCGTAAAGGAAACTCTTCTCCCCGGCCGCGGCCTTGCAGTGCGCGGCGATCAGGATCTTGCGCGGGGCGACGACCGAACCGGTGCAGGTCTGCCCCTGCGGCCGCGTCCCGCCTTCGCGCAGGCCCGCGATGATGAACGGGTAGTCACGGACCGAGGCGGGCGTGCCGCCGATGGAGTTCGTGTGCAGTCCACCGGGGACGACCGCTTGATCCGTCGGGGTGACGGCGGTCAGGTTCGCGGCGGCCGCCGGCGCGGGCAGGAGGACCGAGAGGCAGCCGAGGGTGGCGGTGGCGATCCCCAGAAGCCGTTGTCTTCTGTTCACGGTGGTTCCTTTCCAGATGGCTGGAAATCACTTTCCGCATGTGCACCTGGCGGAACAACCGAGGAAGGAGCCCGTAGGGGTACGGAACTATTGCCCGCGGCCCCGCGGTCAATCCCCGGTGAGCAGTTCCAGGCTGTGATCCCCGGTGCGCTCGACGTCGAGACCCGCCTTCGACAGCACCCGGATCAGCTGCTCCACAGTGGACGGTTCCGCGCGGGATCTCACCAGTTCCGCGGCCAGCCTTCCCTTGTACGCCTTGTTGAAGTGGCTCACCGTCGTGCGGTTGCCCTTCGCGTCCTCGGTCACGACGCGCACCGTGACCGCGTCCGGCCGGAGTTTCGCGAGCGCCGAGTAGGTTCCGGACCTCAGGTCGACGACGAGCCCCTCGATGCCCTGGAGTACCGGTTCGAGCACCGGCTTCCACACACTGCGGACGGTCCCGAGCGACGGCAGCGCGTTCCCGCCGGAGAGCCGGTACGCGGGGATCGGGTCGGTCGCCGCGACCACACCGAACAGTGCTGAAGCGACGGCGAGACGCTTCTCGGCTTTCGCCAGCGTGGCCTTGGTGAAGGACTTGACGTCGAGAGCGTCGTAGAGCACCCCGGTGTAGCGGCGCAGCGCGGGCATCGTGGGCGAGGACCACAGCTCCGCGTTGCGGGCGACCTCGTCGGCCTGACGCGGCGTGATGCCGAGCGCGGCGATGCTGGCGGGGACGTCGCCCGCCAGTTCGGCCAGTGCGTCGGCCAGCTTCGCCCTGGTCGGGTTCAGTTCCGGGAACGAGAGGGCGCCGAGGTCCAGCGGGGCGCCGGTGCCACCGGCGGCCTTGGTTTCGGAAGGGGGGAGCAGCACGAGCACCACGGAAGCGTAACTAAATGGAATGCGTCACCCGAGGCACGGGCTTAACCTCCTGACGCATGAGCCTGACCTGGCGCCCGCTGACCATGGACGACATGCCGCGACTGGCCGAGACCTTCGCCGCGGCGGAGCGCGTCGAGCCGATCGACGAGCACTACAGCGCGGAGGATCTCGCCGAAGAGATCAGCTCGCCGAACGTCGACCTGCCCACCGCGACCACCAGCGCGTGGGACGGCGACACGCTGGTCGCCTACGGGCTGCTCCGGCGTCGCGACGCGGCGAACCCGGTGCACATGATGCGGGTCGAGACGCTCGTCCATCCCGGATATCGCGACGACTCGATCGCCGCGCACCTCATCGGCTGGTTCGAGGAAGCGGGCAGACGGATCCACGCGAAGTTCTTCCCGGACGCGCCGCTGGAACTGCAGGTCGGGGCCTGCACCACGCAGCGCTGGCTCACCGGCGTCCTCGTCGGCGCCGGGTACGAGCAGGCCCGGTGGTTCGTCGACATGCGGGCCGACCTCGCGTCGATCCCGCCGGTCCAGCCGCTGCCCGAAGAGTTCCCGCTCGTCACCTACGAGGACAGGTACGAGGCGCTCACCCTGCGCTCCCGCAACGAGACCTTCGCGGATCACTGGGGGAACACCGACCAGTCCCCGGAGGCTTGGCGGCATCTGGTGGTCGGCGGCAAGGCCTTCCAGCCGGACCTGTCCTTCCTGCTGCTGAGCCCGGAGCGGGACCGGGTCGTCGCGATGGTGCTGAGCGCGTTCTTCGCCTCCGACGCGGCCGCCACGGGCGTGAAGGACCTGTACGTCAGCCACGTCGCGACCGACGCGAGCCTTCGCGGACGCGGCATCGCGAGCGCGCTGCTCGGGCACACGCTCGTCCAAGCCAAGGCCCACGGTTTCCAGCGGGCCTCGCTCAACGTCGACCAGGACAACACCCACCGCGCCCTCGGCGTCTACGAACGCGCCGGTTTCAGCGAGCATCAGCGCTGGGGCGGATACGTGAAGCCCATCCCGACCTGACCGCTTGTCACCCGAAAGGGTGGATTTCGGTACAGTCGATCTTCTCTGAGAGATCGCGGGGGTGGTAGGGCGTTGCCGGTTTCCGCACGCCTCGGCTGGCATGACCTGCCGTCGGCGACGCGTGACGCCGTGGAGCGTGAGCTCGGGTCGGTGGTCCGTCGTTCGCTGTGGCAGACCCCGGAATTCGACGCGGGGGTCGCCGCGAGGCTCGAACTCGAACGCGGTCATCGCTGGGTCTTCCTGAAGGCGATCCCCGCGAACAGCCCGCGCGCGGGCGGCTACCGGACGGAGGCCGCCATCGCGCGAAGGCTGCCCGCGGAAGCGCCCACGCCGAAACTGCTGTCCTTTGTGGACAGTGACTGGCTGGTGCTCGCCTTCGCCGACTTCGACGGCACCAGGCCGAACCTGCGACCAGGGTCACCGGACCTCTCCGCCGTGCTGGCCACCTTCGGCGCGCTCGGGCGCACGCTCACCCCGTGCCCGCTTCCCGACGTCCCGGACGCCCTCGACGATCTCGGCCCGCTCCTGCGCGGCTGGCACGAACTCGCGAAGGAACCACCGGACGACCTCGACGGCTGGGCTGTCCGCAATCTCGACCGGCTCGTCCAGCTGGAGACGTCCTGGCATCCCTGGGCGGCCGGGGACACGTTGCTGCACAACGACATCCAGCCCGAATACCTGGTGCGGACCGGAACCGGGCGGGTGCTCGTCACCAACTGGCGTTACCCGGCGAGGGGCGCGGGCTGGCTCGACCTGGTGGCGCTGGTCCCGTACCTGCTGGACGCCGGGCACGGGCCCGCCGACGTCGACCGCCTGTTGCGGCGGCGCCCGGTGCTCACCGGCGTCCCGGTCTGGGCGGTCACCGCGTTCGGTGTCGCCCTGGCCGGGCACGCCGAACGAGCCTGCCGTCTGCCGGAGCCACCCGCGACGACCGGCGTCCGCGCGGCGCAGCGCCGCCTCGCCGTGGCCATGCGCGATTGGCTCGCCTACCGCACGCACTGGCAGTAGCGCCGCGCAGAGGTGCGCATTTAGAGGACTAAACGCGAGGTCAGCCGACCACGTTCAGTGGCTCCTCACCGGCGACGTAGCGGCGCAGCTGCTCGGCGACCAGCCGCTTCGCGCGCGGGTAGAACGACGCCGACCCGCCCGCGACATGCGGCGTGATGACCACACCCGGCGCGGTCCACAGTGGATGCCCGGCGGGCAGTGGCTCCGGATCGACGACGTCCAGCGCCGCGCGCAACCGGCCGGCCACGGTCTCGGCGGTGAGCGCGGCGGTGTCGATCGCCGAGCCCCGCCCGACGTTCACCACCAGGGCGCCGTCCGGCAGCGCGGCGAGTTCCGCGGCACCGAACAGGCCCGTGGTCGCGGGTGTCTCGGGCAGGATCAGGACCACGATGTCGGCCGACGGCAGCAGGTCCGCCAGTTCACCGACACCGTGTACCCGCTCCTCGGGACGCGCCGTGCTCGCCACCCTGGTCACGACCGCTTCGGCCGCGAGCAGTTGCCGCTCGATGGCCTGGCCGATCGAGCCGTGGCCGACCAGCAGCACCCGGCTGTCGGCCAGCGAACGCGTATGCGCCCGATCCCACGAACCCGTCGCCTGCTGCGCGAACCAGCGCGGCAGATCCCGCTGCGAGGCGTGGATCAACGCCAGCGCGTGCTCCGCCACGCTGAGGTCGTGCAGGCCACGGCCGTTGGCGAGCTTCACCCCCGACGGCACCAGCGGGAGCAGCTTCTCCACCCCGGCCGAAAGCGACTGCACGAGCTTCAGCGACGGCAGCCGGGCGATCAGCTTCGTCGGCTCCGCTCCGGTGTCGTACGGCAGCACGTAAACCTCGACGCCATCGAGGTCGCCCTCCGGCAAGGGGCCGGTGCCGTCGTACCACCGGGCGTTCAGCCCCTCGGGCAGGTCGATGTCGGTCCAGGGCAGGATGGCGCGCTCGGTCATGCCGCCATTCTGGCCATCGAGATCGGCGTCAACCCTGGTGGGTGGCGACGCAGAACTCGTTGCCGACGGGGTCGGCCAGCACCGTCCAGGCCATCCCCGGCATCTGGTGCTCGTCCACCTTCTTCGCGCCCAGTCCGATCAGGCGCTCCACCTCCTTCTCCCTGTCGTCGGTACCGAAGTCCAGGTGGACCCGGTTCTTGCCGGCCCGAGGCTCCGGCACGCGCTGGAACGCGAACACAGGCCCGTTGTCCCCCTTGGGGTGCAGGATCAGGAACTCGCCCTCGTAGTCCTGATCCACCTCCACCCCGAGCGCCTTCGTCCAGAACGCCGCGAGCCCGCGCGGATCCGCGCAGTCGATCGTGATCATGCCCAGCTCGATTCCCATGGCGGCAAGCTAGCGGCACCCACCGACAGAAACCGGGCACCGCGATAACCGGTTGAATCGCCCCGGGGCGGGGTGACTACGCTGCGCAGAACGTCTCAGCACGTAATTCCAGCGAGGAGCCCAGAAGTGATCACCAGGATGTCGTCGTTGTTCCTTCGCACCCTGCGTGAGGATCCGGCGGACGCCGAGGTACCGAGCCACCGGCTCCTGGTACGCGCCGGCTACGTCCGCCGAGTCGCTCCGGGCGGCTACTCCTGGCTGCCGCTGGGCCTGCGGGTGCTGCGCCGGATCGAGAACGTCGTCCGCGAAGAGATGAACGCCATCGGCGCGCAGGAGATCCAGTTCCCCGCGCTGCTGCCGAAGGAGCCCTACGAGGCCACCGGCCGGTGGACCGAGTACGGCGACGCCCTCTTCCGCCTCAAGGACCGCAAGGGCGCCGACTACCTTCTCGGCCCGACGCACGAAGAGCTCTTCGCGCTCACCGTGAAGGGCGAGTACAACTCGTACAAGGACTACCCCGTGGTCCTGTACCAAATCCAGACCAAGTACCGCGACGAGGCGCGTCCCCGCGCCGGGATCCTGCGCGGCCGCGAGTTCGTCATGAAGGACTCCTACTCCTTCGACCTCGACGACGAGGGCCTCGCGAAGTCGTACGAGCTGCACCGCAAGGCGTACACGAAGCTGTTCGACCGCCTCGGCATCGAGTACGTCGTCGTCAAGGCGACCTCCGGCGCGATGGGCGGCTCGGCCTCCGAAGAGTTCCTCGCCGTCGCTGAGACGGGCGAAGACACCTACGTCCGCAGCACCGAATCGGGTTACGCGGCCAACGTCGAAGCGGTCACCACGCCCGCTCCCGAGGCCAAACCGATCGAAGGCCTGCCCGAGGCGCAGGTCCACCACACGCCGAACACCCCGACCATCGAGTCGCTGGTTACCTTCTTGAACGACGCCGGCCTCGGCCGCACCTTCACCGCCGCGGACACGCTCAAGAACGTCCTGGTCAAGACGCGCCAGCCGGGCGCGAAGGAGTGGGAGCTGCTGGCCATCGGCCTTCCCGGCGACCGCGAGGTCGACACGAAGCGCCTCGAAGCCTCCCTCGAGCCCGCCGAGTTCGAGCTGCTCGACGAAGCCGACTTCGCCAAGAACCCCTTCCTCGTGAAGGGCTACATCGGCCCGAAGGCGCTGAAGGACAACGGCGTGCGCTACCTGCTCGACCCGCGCGTCGTCGACGGCACCGCCTGGGTCACCGGCGCCGACGAGCGCGACCACCACGTGGTCGACCTGGTCGCGGGCCGCGACTTCACCGGTGACGGCACGATCGAGGCCGCCGAGGTCCGCGAAGGCGACACCTCGCCCGACGGCAAGGGCACCCTGGTCGCCGCGCGCGGTATCGAGATCGGGCACATCTTCCAGCTGGGCCGCAAGTACGCGGACGCCTTCCAGCTGGACGCGCTGGGCCCGGACTCCAAGCCCATCCGCATCACCATGGGCTCCTACGGTGTCGGCGTCTCGCGGCTGGTCGGCGTGCTCGCCGAGCAGAACCACGACGACCTCGGCATCGTCTGGCCGCGCGAGGTCGCGCCGTTCGACGTGCACGTGGTCATCGCGGGCAAGGACGAGACGATCGCCGCCGGCGCGGAGAAACTCGCCGCCGAACTGGACGCCGCCGGGATCGAGGTCGTCCTCGACGACCGCAAGGCCAGCCCCGGCGTGAAGTTCGCGGACGCCGAACTCGTCGGAGTGCCGACCATCCTGGTGGTCGGGCGCGGCCTGGCGAACGGCGTCGTCGAGGTCAAGGACCGCCGCACCGGCGACCGCGAGGAGATCGCCGTCGACGCGGTCGTGGAGCACCTGGTCAAACTCGTCCGTTCGTAATGGGCTGGTTCGGCAAGAAGCGCGAGGATTCCCCGGGCTACGAGGACAACGCCGCGCTGGACGGGTTCGGGGGCTATCAGCCCTCGGACTCGCCCGGCTACCGGCCGTCCGCCCCCGAGATTTCCGCTCCGGTCGAGCCGGAGCCGCAGAAGCCCGCGAAGCAGCCGATGTCGCGAAGCGGGCGAAGGGCCATGTACGGCTTCTTCGCCACGCTCGGCGTCATCGCGGTCGCCGCGCTGGCGAACAACAGTGACACGTCCTCGGAAAGCAGTGCGCCGAAGACCCGGACCCCGGTCGTCTACACGCCGTCGCCGCAGGTCGTCGCTCCGCCGGTGACCGACGGCTGGCAGTCCGTGGCCGGGAAAGACGGTGTCTACGCCTACGACGTACCGCCGAACTGGACGCCGAAACCCGGCACGATCCACGGCTGGGAGAAGGGCTCCCAGGTCCCGGGCATCACCATGGTCGCCAGTGCCTTCGTCGGCGAGGGCTACTGCCCGCAGGAGAAGCGGAGCCGGATCGGTGGCAGCGGCGTGACGAAGGTGCAGGTGGCCGCACCGGCCGCCGCGGCGGAGAAGGCGGTCAACGACCTCGCCGTCAGCGCCTACAATCTGGAGAACGGCCCGCTGACGGCCAAGATCACCCCGGAACCGGCCCAGCCGGCCGAGTTCACCCTCGGTACCGGCAAGAAGGTCCCCGCGAGCATCGTTCTCGCGGAGGTCGTCACCCCGCAGCCGGGAGCGTGCGGGGTGCGGCGCGCCCTCGTCGGCGTGCTCGCGCCGGAGCTGGGTGACGCCTCGGCGGCCCTGGCCGTCTATTCGGGCCAGGACACGCCGGGTGCTGCGGATCGCGAGCTGATCTTGAAGATCCTCAAGTCCTACCGGGGTGTCCCGGAGGCCGACCGCAAGACCATCACGCCGCCGCCTTCCACTTTGCGCTGAGGCTTCTTGCCGGACCTCGCGAGTTTGGCCAGCCGCAGCAGTCCGGTGTTCGGCAGGTAGGCCCGGCCGAGCGCGATCCCGATCCGCGGCAGATCGGCCTCGTCGCGGAACGCGAGGTACAGCGGGACGTGACGAGGCTGGAACTTCGCCTTGAACGCGTGCAGCGAACGGAATCCGTAGAACGGCTCCATCATCGTGCCGAGTGCGTCGAGTACGCGTTCGACGGCGTGCGCGGGTTCGCCGGAACTCGCCAGCGGAGCGCCGGACAGCGAAACGAATTTCGCGCCTTCCTCGCGGAAGGCCAGGCACGACGACGCGATCAGGAACTCCATCGTGGGACGGAAACCGTCGGAGCGCTTCCGCATGACGTCGAGCGTCCAGCCGCCGACGGCGCCGGCACCGGTGTGGACCGGCAGCCACGACGTCACACCGTGGACCACGCCGTCGGCGTCCACCGCGAGACCGACCCGGGTCTCCGGGTCCATCGCCTCGTCGACGCCGCCGAGCGTGAAGCCCATCTCCGGCATGCCCTTGTCGCCGATCCATTCCTCGGAGATCGCGCGCACCTGCGAGATCACCGAACGGGGCTGATCGGCGAGCCGCACCAGCCGGAACTCGATGCCGTCCTTCCTGGCGCGGTTGAGCGCGGTCCGCACGTCCTGCCAGCGCTTGCCGCGGAACTCCAGCGTGTCCAGTTCGATCAAGGTGTCTTCGGCGACCTGGACGTGTTTCCAGCCGAGGTCTGCCGTCTTGGCGGTGGTGTCGCCGGTGGCGGAGAACAGGCACGGCACGAGACCGGTGTTCTCGCACATCGTGATGAACTCGGCGATCGTGCGGTCACCGGCGCCGTCGGGCGCGATCGGGTCGCCGAGCGCGATGGCGACACCGGCATGGCGACGGTAGGCGAGGTAGGACTTGCCGTCCGCGGCCACGAAGTACGAGTTCTGCGGCCAGGTCGTCATCCACGAAAGCGTGCTTCCGCCGTGGCGGCTGAGCAGCGTGCGAGCCAGCGCGGGGTTGCCCATCCGGCCGAGACGGCGGCGCTTCCGCCGCGACGGGACCCGGAAGGCGCCGCGCGAGGAGATCAGCAGCGCGAACTCGACCGTCCACAGGAGATTGTCCACGAAGAACAGCGGCGGATCCGAAAGCCCGGTGTCCTCACCGAAGACCTCGGCCAGCGCGAGCACCCCGCCGTAGGCCATCACCTGCAGGATGACGAACGAGGTCAGGATCATCGCGCACCACCAGGCGACCTGGTTGCCCTTGCGCAGGCCGTTCATGATCGGCACCACGATCAGGCACAGGACGCCGACTTCCCAGCCGGAGAGCGAAAGTTCCTCGGACGAACCGAAGGGGCCGTTGCCCGGTACGAAGGACATCACCAGTTCCGCGACCGTGAGCACCAGCAGCCCGGCGACGACGTAGAACCGCCATT
This sequence comes from Amycolatopsis sp. NPDC039088, assembly GCF_055598845.1. Lineage (NCBI taxonomy): Bacteria > Bacillati > Actinomycetota > Actinomycetes > Pseudonocardiales > Pseudonocardiaceae > Amycolatopsis > Amycolatopsis sp. NPDC039088. The sequence goes on from NZ_JBVKAE010000035.1 coordinate 38,491, forward strand.
CGCGCAGGCTCGGCCGCCGTTCACGGGCGGACTCCGGAGAACCGATGAACTTGCGCCCGAACGGCAGGGCCAGCACGAGTGCGAAGAAGTGCACGAGGTCGGCGAGCGTGCCGACGAAGATGATCGCGACCCCGGCGTAGACGCACAGCCCGGCGCGCAGCCGGAGCCGCCACGGCGGCCGCAGGGTGGCGCTGGCGACCGCGACCGCGGCGAGCGCGCCGCCGGAGAACCCGACGTCGAGGCTGCCGGCGACCCGTTCCGCCCACTCCCAGCCGGAATTGCGGCTCAGTGCCAGGAACTGGACGGCCACCAGCACGCTGACGAACTGGCCGCCGATGGCGACGGCCATCGCCCGGCGGGTACCGAGCCGCCATTCCGCGAATCCGGCGAACAGCGCGAAACTCAGCACCATCGGCAGGTAGTACAGCGGGACGACCGCGAACAGCGGTCCGGTGAGCAAGGTCCACCACCGGCCTGATTCGAGCGACGGCAGCCCATAGGCGATGTACGGGTACACCGCGCGATCCTCGGCGGCCGACCAGAGCGCGCCCGTGGCCAAGGCGAGCGCGAGCATGGTGACCGTGACGAGTGTCGTGAAAGGCAGCCGGTGCCTCAGCACCGTGGTGAGCTTCTGCGTCCGGCCCGGCGCGGCCGTCCCGCTTCCCCCTATTGGCATGGAAACAAGGTAAGCGGGCGAAGGCCTCCTGGACATCGGGCAGGGGACCCATATTTCCCTTAGGGGCGTGCTACTCCCGGCGGATGCTGCCACCCATCTTGAGGACGATGTCCCTGGCTATCGCGCCGGGAATCCCCTGGTCCGCCAGTACCAGAAGGACGTGGTAGCGGCCGGATCCCGGCAAGGCGCGTGGCGGCAGGGCGATCGCGGTGATCGAGACCGAGGGTGCCGCGCACGGCCCGTCCGCGGCGGGGACGACGGTCGTGGTCACGGCTGTGGCCGTCGTGCCGCCATCGAGCACGCTGACCGGCCCGGAGGCGCCGGTTTCGGTCTTCGGGGCCTGCCCGCCGCTGGTCGAACCGTATGCGGCTTCGGCCCATCGGAGGGTCGTCTCCTCGGCCGCCTGGGCGATGCCGCCGACCTCGCCCTCGTCGATGGTGGTGAACCCCGCCATCGCCCGCGCCGAGTGATCGGAGCCAGGACAGAAATCGCGGTGGTACCGGGCGACGCCCTGCAAGGTGACCAGTTCCCCGGCAGGAGTTTCGTAACCGACGGCGACGTCGGGCGCCTCGATCGTCCAGTCCGGCGGGACGTCGAACACGAGCGGGTGATCGTCGGACAGCACCGGCTGCCAGCCCGCGATCACGGGGCCGATCCGGGTGGGCAGCACCGGATCGGGCAGGACGAGGTCCGTGGCGGACGGCGGGGTCGCGGTCCTGGCCTGATAGGTGGCCGTCGTGCCGACCGCGAGGACGACCACCAGGCCGATGACGCCCAGTGCCGGCAGCAGGCGGAAGCGGCTGCGCGGCGGGACGGCGTCCCGGACGACGGGGATCGGGCTCGTCTGCTCGGCCTCGGATTCGAGCGGTTCCCCGGTGAGCGGATCGACGAACCACGTTCGCGGTTCGTCGGGGCGCCCACCGGGGCCGGTCATTGCTGTGGCCTCAAACTCGCGAGGATCATTTGCGCGTCCGCCTCGGACAGGGCGTCCGGGGTGCCCTGGTCGAGGACCATCACGAAGCAGATGGTCTGCTCACCGTTCTTGAACGCGGCGGAAGTGACTTTCACGCTCGGCGCCCGGCAGCCTTCGCCTTCGCCCGGGGTGTACGAGGCGGAGGAACTGAGCGCCTGGATCGTGCCGCCCGCGATGGGGATCTGCTTGATCTCGGGCAGCGGCACATCGGTCTTGCCGGTGGCGGATTGGATCCAGAGCCGGACAGCGCCTCGGGCGGCGTTCTCGACCGGAATCTGATCCGCGGTGGCGAAGCCGACGGTTCCCCGGTTCGAACCGCTGATGTCGGGGCAGGCGTTGAGCTTGTACCGCGACGCCTCGTGGATGACCATCTTCAGGTCACGCTCGGTGTTCCCGGTGGCGTAGCCCGGCTTGGTCTCCCAGCCCGTGGGCGGCAGGTCGTACGCCGTCTTGTCCTGCCTGGAGACGATTCCTTGCCAGCCCAACGTCTTGGCCGGGACCTTGTTGTCCTGTGGGGCATCGCCGCTCTGGGAGGTCGACGGAGGTTTCGACGCGGAAGCGGCCGCGGGCGGGGGAGTGGGCTCAGGGCGCGGATCGTCGCCGTCACGCAGGACGAAGAAGAGCGTCGCCCCGACGGCGATGACCACGACGAGCGCGCCGAGGCCGATCCACAGCCCTTTCTTGCCCTTCTTCGGCGGTTCCGGGGAAAAACCCTGGTAGGTCTGCTGCGGGAACTGCTGGAAACCCTGCTGCTGGTAGCCCTGGTACTGCTGCTGCGGATACCCCTGGTCCGGGGGCTGCTGCGGGTAGGGCTGCTGAGGTCGCTCCGGCCGGCCGTCGCCCCCTGGGTATGCCATGGCCCGAGTTTAGGCCGTGTCCCCCAGTACAGCGGTACGAACCGCTGCCAGATCGGTCAGGTCGCCGAGTACGGTGTGCGCGCCCGCGTCGGCCAGTTCCTCCGCGCTGAACTGCCCGGTCGCCACGGCCACCGCGACAGCGCCGTTGTCGAGCGCGGCCCGCACGTCGTCCGGGGTGTCTCCGATGACGACGACCGACGTCGGCGCGAAATCGGTGCCGTGTTTCGCCGAAGCGTGGCCGACGGCGGCGGGCACGAGATCGGGCCGGTGCGCCGAAAGCGAGCCGTAGCCGCCGATCTCGAAGTCCACGTGTTCGTGCAAATCGAACGCGGTCAGCTTGTGCACGGAGATCTCCGGCAGATTCCCGGTGACCAGTGTCTGCACGATGCCGCCCTGCGAGGCGAAGGAGTTCAGCGCGTCCTTCGCACCCGGGAGCGCCCGGCCGTTCGAGGACAGCGTCGGGGCGTGGCTTTCGGAGACGGCGATCAGCGCGAGCCAAAGCTTGCGCACGTTCTCCTCGGTCGGCTCGACGCCGTGTGAGGTCAGGATGTCCGCGCTGATGGCGCGTTCGGTGCGGCCGCCGAAGTTCGGGAGCGACCGCAGTTCGACGCCGGCGACCTCGGCGAGCGCGGCCGTGTACCAGGCGGCGCCGGTGCCGCGCAGGTCGACGAGGGTCTGGTCGATGTCCCACAGCACGAGCCGGTGCGGAGTAGTCACGCCGGCGACGGTACCGGTGAGCTAATTCAACGTCTGTTGACTTCTTGGCGGCGCGGGCTTACCTTGAGGCCCTAATTCAACAAGTGAAGAATAAATGGAGGACGTCATGCCGACCCAGAGCCGGCGCCCCGCCGGGGCGTTCGCCTTACTCGCCGCGGTGGCAGGCGCGCTGGTCGCCGTCGTACTCGGCTTTCTCACCTTCGGCGCGCAGGCCACCGTCGCGCCCGACGGTCTCCCCATCGCCGTGGCCGCGCCTCCGGGACCGCTCCAAGTGGCCGCGAACGGGATCGCGTCCCACGGCGGAGGCCAGGTCTCCTGGCGGGTGACCTCGCCAGAGGAGGGCCGGAAACTGCTGGAGGACAAGGAGGTCTACGGCGTCCTCGAACTTCCGTCGACGGTCGTGGTCTCCGGGGCGGTGAATCCGTCCGGGACCCAGATCGCGCAGCAGGTGCTGACCGGCGCCGCGCAGGCGATGGGCGGGACGCCGAAGGTCGAGACGCTGCACCCCGCGAGCGCGGCCGGCCGCGTCGCTCCGCTCGGGCTGAGCGCGCTCGCGTGGGTTGGCTGCTTGGTCGCGGGCGCCGTGCTGATCCTTCTCGGCCACCGGATCGGCCGAGACGCGGGAGTCGCCGCGCGCTTCACGCAGATCGTTTCGGCAGGCGTGCTGGTCACCGGCGTCCTGGCCGGATTCCTGAAACTGTGGGACTCCTCGCTCCCGCTCGGCTGGGACGTCCTCGGCTTCCTTTTGCTGACCTCGACCGGGTTCGCCGCGCTGCAGACCGGCCTGCTGCGGCTGATCGGCGTGCGGGCGATGGCGATCCTCGGCCCGCTGTACCTGGTCGCACCCGCCGTCGCGGGTCAGGTGCCGGAACTGCTGAACCCCGCCTACCGCGCGGTGCTGTGGTCCTGGACGCCGTTCCGGTTCTCGGCCGAAGGTCTCCGCAGCCTGCTGCAAGGCGTGCCTGACGCGCCGGACGTGACGACCGGGGCCTGGGTGCTGGCCGCGCTGCTCGTGGCCGGGCTGGTGCTCGCGCTGTGGCCGGGCCGCTCAGCCCTCCAGAAGGCTGAAGCGGACACGCCGGACCGGGTTGTCCAGGTTGGTGTCCACTAGGCAGATCGACTGCCAGGTGCCCAGCGTCAGCACCCCGCCGAGGACCGGGACCGTGGCGTACGGCGGCAGCAGCGCGGGCAGGACGTGGTCACGGCCGTGACCGGGACTGCCGTGCTGGTGCCGCCAGCGTCCGTCGCGGGGGAGCAGGTCGTCGAGCGCCGTGAGCAGGTCTTCGTCGCTGCCCGCGCCGGTTTCGAGGATCGCCAGCCCGGACGTCGCGTGCGGCACGAAGACGTGCAGGATCCCGTCTTCGGCGTCCGCGTCGCGCAAGAAGGTCTCGGCGTCCTTGGTCAGGTCGTGCACCACGGCCACGCTGCCGGTGCGCACCTCGATCTCCGTGGAGTACATGCCGTTCACGGTAGTGCCCCGAAGCGGGCGACGTGGGCCGAGTGTCAGGCGTGCCGCCGGGCGAGGGCGACCAGATATCGCACCGGCCGGTCCGTCGGGTTGACGTAGGCGCACGGCTGCGGTGTGCCCAACTGGAGGCAGTCGCCGGTATCGAGTTCGTGGTCGACTTCGCCCTCGCGGAACCGAAGGTGTCCGTCCAGTACCCAGATCTGGTGGTGGGTCAGCGCGTAGGTGTGGGCGGGGAACGAGACTTCGGCGCCCGCGGGCAGCACGACCTCGACCAGTTCCAGCGGCCCGCCGAGCGACGGCGAGACGGCGCGGCGCACGTACCCGGTGTCCGGGTCGGTCCAGGTCGGCTGATCGGCCACGCGCACGAGCCGCTGGTCGCCGTGTTCCGCGCGCGCGACCAGCTCGGACAGCGTCATCCCGAGCGCGGCCGAAAGCCTGCCGAGCAGGACGGCCGTCGGCTGGGCCTCACCACGTTCGATCTTCCCGATCATCGCCCGGGACACACCGGACATCTCGGCGAGAGCGTTGGCCGAGAGGTTCTGGTCGACTCTCGCGGACTGGAGCGTCGCGGCGAGCGACGCGGACAAGGGATCCGACATGTTGCTCACTATAGTGGCAGCTTCCGCTACTATGCTCACCATGGCGATCAGGGAAGCGACCGAAGACGACGCGGCGGCGTGCGCGGAGATCTACGCGCCGTACGTCACCGACACGGTGATCTCATTCGAGACCGAGCCGCCCAAGCCGGACGAGATGGCCGAGCGCATCGCCAAGGCGCAGCGGGCGCACGCCTGGCTCGTGCTCGAAGACGACGAAGGCCGCGTCATCGGCTATGCGTATGCGGGCCCCTTCAGCGGCCGTGCCGCCTATCGCTGGTCGTGCGAGGTCAGCGTCTACCTGGAGCGGGGCAGGCAGCGGAAGGGTGGCGGCCGCGCGCTCTACCAAGCGCTGCTGGACAAGCTGGCGTCGCGCGGATTCCGGAACTTCTGCGCCGGAATGGTGGTGCCGAACGACGCGAGCGCCGGGCTGCACAAGGCGATGGGGTTCGAGCCGGTGGGTACCTACAAGCGGATCGGATACAAGCACGGAGCCTGGTGGGATGTGGCGTGGATGCAGTTGTGCCTGCCGGAGGCGGAGGGTACGCCGGTGGAGCCGCGGTAGAGACGCGGCATCCAGACACGCGAGATCCGGGTCTGAGCACGCGAATGCGGTGTCGCGTCACCCAGCCCACCGTCTCGCCCGAGACGCGACACGTTTGCCTTACCCCTCCTTAGGATCCGAATCGCCACTCACGACTACCTCGCCCGATCGGCTCCGCGGCTTCTATGCCCTCAGGTGCATGGTGTTGCGCCTAGGTGTGCCGGTGGGGTCGAGGTAGGAGGGTGCGGTGAATTCCGGTAACCCGTCCTGGGCGATGCGGACTTTCCATTCGCTCTTGTGGATCAGGCGATGGTGTTTCGTGCAGAGCAGAACCAGGTTGTCGATCTTCGTTTCGCCGTGGTGGCGCCAGAAAACGACGTGATGAGCCGTGCAGCGTTGCACGGGCATGTCGCAGCCGGGGAAGGCGCAGCCACCATCACGGATCTTCAGTGCGTGTTTCTGCGGGGTGGTGGTGGAGCGGCTGGATCGGCCTACGTCGAGGGGCTGACCGGCGCCATCGAGGACGATGGGTCGGATGCGGGCGTCGCAGGCGAGGATCCTGGCATCGGTGGCGCTGATCGGCCCGACCAGGTCCAGGTGTGCCTGACCCAGGTCTCGCAGGAGGTCCTCGTAGGACATGGTGATCAGGATCTGGGTCGACTCCCCGGCCTGACCGGGCAGATCAGGGCTCGCGGTCTTCATTCGCACGTAGTCGGAGAAAGCGTCGCCATAACGCTCGGCCTCGGTGCGGGAGTCCCGGACGCCGTCCACGGCCTTGTGCGGCTTGGCCAGGGGGTCCAGGTCGGACTTCAACCGGGCGTAGGTTTCGAGGTCCAAAGTGCCGGTGATGCCGAGGGTGCCGTTACGGTGCTTGACGAACCGCATCTCCGGCCGCGTGTCCTTCGGATCCTCATCGCGTGGTTCCTTCCCGTCCGGATCGAGATGATCCAGCAGGCGGCGACCGGCTTTGGCGATCTCGGGCGGTCCGGCGAACCGGGCCAGGTCGACCAAGGTCTTCTCTCCGGCTCGCACTTCTTCGGCGGGGACCGAGGAGGGGATCCGGGCCAGGGCCTTGATGATCGCGGTGATCTGACCGCCTCCGATCGCACCCTCCGCGGCGGCCTCGGCCGTCAAGGGCGCCAGCGGTGGCACCACGTCGCCGCCGATGGAGACGCCGGGATGCAATGCCAGCGCGCGATCGGCGCGGGCCGCGGCTTCTTCCTTGGATACGTGGAAATCTTGGAGGATCAATCCCATCAACGTCGAATGCCCGCTGCACCCGCGAATACCGCGAGTGTTCAATTCCGCCAGGATCGCATTTTGTTCCGCGTCCAATCGGCGCTTCTGGACTTCGAGTTCCTGTTTGCGGGCGTGCAGCGTCGCAGTGTCGACCCGCCACCACTCGGTGAAGGTCGTCTGAGGCCTGTCTTCGCTGGTCACAACATCGACATTACTCCTGTTCGAACACCTGTGCTACTGCTGTTTGCGTAGTGGTCGAACGTGGCGCTATCACCCGGAAGAGCGCAAAAGCCCGCGAAGAGAGAATGCGCGGCGAAAGCGTACTGGAATGCTCCATTCCTTAGAGTCACCGTAACGACGCGCGAACACAAGCAGACCTGCCTAGGACTCCAGGTACCGCAGCACCGCCAGCACCCGCCGGTTGTCCCCTTCGGACTGAGGCAGCGCCAGCTTCCCGAAGATGCTCGACACGTACTTCTCCACCGAGCCCGCCGAAAGGAACAGCGCAGCCGCGATGGCCGAGTTCGACCGCCCTTCGGCCATCAGCCCGAGTACCTCTCGCTCCCGCGGGGTCAGTCCGGCGAGCGCGTCGGTCTTCCGGGTGGCGGTGAAGAGCTGGCTGACCACTTCCGGATCGAGCACGGTCTCGCCATCGGCGACCCGCCGAAGCGCGTCGAGGAAGTCCGACACCTCCGCGACGCGGTCCTTCAACAGGTAGCCGACACCACCGGCGCGGTCGGCGAGGAGTTCCGTCGCGTACTGCGTCTCGACGTACTGGGAGAACAGCAGGATCGCGCAAGCGGGCAGTTCCGCGCGGAGCGCGATCGCCGCGCGCAGGCCTTCGTCGGTGTGTGTCGGCGGCATCCGGATATCCACAATGGACACATCCGGCCGGTGTTCCCGGACCGCCGTGCGCAGGCTGTCGCCGTCGGCGACGGCCGCGACGACTTCGTGCCCCCGAAGGTTGAGCAGCTCGACGAGTCCGGCCCGCAGGATGGCCGAATCCTCCGCGATCACGACGCGCACGCCGCCCCCAATGTCCTATTTCCGTAGTGGTATCTCCGCGCTGATCACCGTAGGCCCTCCCGGTGGACTGTCGATGTCGAGCCCGCCGTCGACGGTCGCGAGCCGTTCGACGATCCCGGCGAGCCCGCCGCCGCGTTCCAGCCGCGCCCCGCCTTCACCGCCGTCCCGCACCACGAGTCGCAGGCCGTCGCCGACGACACCCACGTCGACCTCGATCGCGGCCGAGGTGTGCTTGGCGGCGTTGGTCAGCAGTTCGGCGACGGTGAAGTAGGCGATGGTCTCGATCGACGGTGACGGCCTGCTCGGCAGGTCGACGGTGATCCGCGCGTCGATACCCGAACCGGCGGCCAAAGTGGACAGTGCGACGTCGAGGCCGGCGTCGAGGGCGGCGGGGTGGATTCCCCGGGCGAGGTCCCGTAGTTCGACCAGTGCCTGCTTCGCGTTGGCATGTGCGGCGGAGACCAGGGCCGTGACGTGGGCGACGTCGGCGCAGTCCGAGGCGAGTTCGTCCTTCGCGATGCCGAGTTTCATCGCGAGCGCGACCAGCTGGGCCTGCGCGCCGTCGTGCAGGTCACGCTCGATCCGGCGCAGGCGCCGTGCCGCGTCGTCGACGGCGGTCGCCCGGCTGCGTTCGAGATCGCGCACGCGTTGGGACAGGTCCTCGGCACCGAGGACGCCGCGCACCAGCAGGCGGTCGAATCCGGTCAGGCCGTGGACCACCCACGGCATCGCCAGCAGCACGGCCAGCCCGGTCAGCGCGAGCGGCACGGTGAGGGGCCACGTGTCGACGCGGAGGTCGAACGTCGGCATGGCGTCGCCGTTCAGGGTGAACCATAAGAGCGGATAGGTCAGCGTGCTCACGGCGTAGACGAACAGCGTCGCGACCAGGAAGAGCTCGATCAGCGTCAGCGGCAGCCGGATCAGCAGGTAGGCGATCGAGCGCCAGCCCGCCTGATCACCGAGTTTGCTCTTGATCCCGTTCCACAGACCCGGCCGCAGCTCGGGTCGCGCCGGTGGCGTGACCTTCGTGCCGAGAAGGACGTGGGCGAGGCGGATATGCGCGGCGCCGATCAGCCGCGCTCCCGCCAGGACACCGATGAGCACCGGCAGCCCGATGGTGAGCAGGCTCAGCCCGATCCCGAGTACCAGTCCGACGACGACGAGCGCCGCGAACAGCAGCGTCAGCGGCGCTCCGGCCAGCACCCACACCAGCTCGGCCCAGTACGCGCGGCTCAGCTGTGCGCCGAGGACTCGTGCGGGCAAGGCGAAGCGGGTGGTCACGGCATTCAGCCTGCCGTGGCCACCCGCTTCATGCCATCCAGGTTTCCCTAGTCTTCGCGGTGCTGTTCGTCCGCCTGCGCCCGCTGGGACGCCTCACGCATCTCGATGACGTCCGTCAGCCAGTCGCCGGTCTCGCGGGCGATGTCCCGGATCGCGCCGGTGATGATCGTCGCGATGTTGCCGATGTGGGTGGCCGCCGACTCGGTGACCTCTTGGACCACGTCCTTGGTGCTTTCGAACTGACCGACCATGTCAGACACCTTAAGCCGCTCGAAGGGTCTTGTCGTTTTCAACAGTAGCGGGAGTACGCGGTGCGCCGTTCCAGGGCATGGCCAGTTTCACGATCTTCTTGGCCACCGAGAACAGCTGCTTGTGCAGCGGGCCGGTGTTGTACGGCAGGCCGTACTTCTCGCAGATCGCCCGCACCTCGCCCGCGATCTCCGGGTAGCGGCGTGCCGGGATGTCGGGGAACAGGTGGTGCTCGATCTGGTGCGAGAGGTTCCCGGTCATGACGTGGAAGAGCTTGCCGCCGGTGATGTTCGCCGAGCCGAGGATCTGCCGCAGGTACCACTGCCCCCGCGACTCGTTTTCGGTCTCCTCCTCGGTGAAGCTCTCCACGTCAGCGGGGAAGTGCCCGCAGAAGATGATGGAGAACGCCCACAGGTTGCGGGTCAGGTTCGCGGTCGCGTTGCCGAGGAAGGTCAGCGGCGCGAGCGGACCGGTCAGCAGCGGGAAGAGCACGTAGTCCTTGCCGACCTGGCGACCGGCCTTCTTGAGCATCTTCAGGCCGACCTCCTTGTTGTCCGACCATTTGCGCTCGCCCTTGACGATGCGGTCGAACTCGAGGTCGTGCAGCATGACACCCCATTGGAAGATGAACGCCAATGCCACGGCGTACACCGGGTTGCCGAGGTAGTACGGATGCCATTTCTGTGCCGGGTCGATCCGCAGGATGCCGTAACCGACGTCGCGGTCCTTGTCGAGGATGTTGGTATAGGTGTGGTGGATGTAGTTGTGGGAATGACGCCAGTTCTCGGCGGGAGCGACGTTGTCCCACTCGAACTTCTGGGAGCTCAGCGCCGGGTCGCGCGTCCAGTCGTACTGGCCGTGCATGACGTTGTGGCCGATCTCCATGTTGTCGAGGATCTTCGCCACCGAAAGCGCGGCAACACCGGCGACCCACGCGGGCGGGAAGAACCCGGCGAACAGCAGACCGCGGCCGGTGACCTCGAGCGCGCGCTGGGTCTTGATGACGTTGTGGATGTAGTCGACGTCGACCTGGCCGAGATCGGCGACGATCCGCTGCCGGATCTCGTCCAGTTCGCGGCCGAACTCCTCGACCTGGGCGGGGGTGAGCTTGTCCTGCAAGCCGGTCATGGGCCGGTCCTTTCTAAGCGTTGATCTCGACGTCCCCGACGGGGACGGAGATGCAGAGCTGGATCTCTTCGTTCTCTTCGCTGGAGGTTTCGCCGGTCTTGGCGTTGCGCACGCAGCCGGAGGTCTTGACCTGCGTGCAGGAGAAGCAGATGCCCATCCGGCAACCGTGTTCCGGGCGCAGCCCGGCGTCTTCGGCCTGCTCCAGCAAGGGCTTCCCGGAGTTCTCGAACTCGCGGCCGCTGCGCGCGAACCGGACCTGCCCTTCGGCACTGTCGGTGTCGAAGGTGAGCGTGGGCGGGGTGAACTCCTCGGTGTGCAGATGTGCGCCGAGACCGTCTGCCTCGAAAGCCTCGCGGACGGAGTCCATCAGCGGCTTCGGGCCGCACAGGAAGGTTTCGGCGTCGGGGTACCACGGCGCGGCCTCTTCGAGGTGCTCCTTCGAGAAGAACCCGTGCAGGTCGCCGCCGGTTTTCGCGTGAGTGAACGCGTGTACCACCCGCAGGCCGGGGAGGCGGCGGGCGAGGTCGCCGAGTTCGGCGCGGTAGAGCGCGTTTTCGGCGCCGTTGGAGTAATGCACGAAGGCGACGTCGCCTTCGTGGCGCTCGTCCGCGAGCGTGCGCAGCATCGACAGGACGGGCGTGATCCCGCTCCCGCCGCTCACCAGCAGGATCCGGCGAGGCCTCGGCGAGGGCAGGGTGAATTCACCGTCCGGAGTGGACAGTCCGAGGACGGAGCCGATGGTGACCGTGCGGTTCAGATGCCGTGAGACGAGGCCCTGCGGATCCGCCTTGATGGTCAATTCCAGTGCGCGGTCGTGCTCCGAACCGGCAGGCGAGTAACACCGGGTCCGGCGGACGCCGTCGATCTCGACGGTCACCCGCACATACTGACCCGCGACGAAACCCCGCCACGCCCGGCTCGGGCGGATGGTCAGGGTGACCGTGTCGGGCGTCTGCCGCCGGACGTCGGTGACCAGGCCACGGATCTCGCGCCGGACCAGCATCGGATCGACGAGTTCGAGGTAGCGGTCCATGCCATGGGGCGTGAGCAGGGCCTCGGCCAGCGAGACCAGCCGCCTGGCCTTGCGCGGTACCAGTGCCGTCATCACATCTCCCGAGGTTTCTTCCTGAAATTCAGTGAACGCTTGTACACTGAACAGTGAAGTGGCGATGGTCCCGCTTGTCAACGCGAGAGGAGGGCGATGTGACGTGGGTGATACCGCGGAGGCGATTACGCTGTCCGTCGTGACAACAGAGCCCGTTTCCCGGCAGGAGCGCAAACAGCGCACGCGCCAGGCCCTGCTGGACGCCGCGCTGGACCTGGTGGCGGAGCGCGGGTTCTCCGGGCTGAGTCTGCGAGAGGTCGCGAAACAGGCGGGGATCGTGCCGACGGCGTTCTATCGCCATTTCGCGTCGATGGACGAACTCGGCGTGGCGCTCGTCGAGGAGTCGATGCGCACGCTCCGCACGATGATCCGCTCGGCGCGCACCAGGCCCGCGGCGTACAACGACATGATCCGGACGTCCGTGCGCATCCTGCACGAGCACGTGCGGGCGCACGAAGACCACTTCCACTTCCTGACCAGGGAGCGCTACGGCGGCACCGGTCCGGTCCAGCAGGCGATCGGCTTCGAACTCAAGCTCTTCGTCAGCGAACTCGCCGTCGACCTCGCGCGTTTCGATAATCTCCGCGAATGGGCGACGGAGGATCTTCACCTGCTCGCCGACCTGATCGTGACCACCATGCTCACGACGGTGCTGGAGTTGCTGGAGAGCCCCTCACGGGACAACGAGATCGTGCGCACGGCCGAACGGCGGTTGCGGCTGATCTTTCTGGGCGTGCCGAACTGGCGCAGTGTTCCGTAATCCGGAAACCGTTGCTCCGTAAGTGTCATAAGGGGTCCCCATAGGACGAATTCCGTCCTATGGGGACCCCTTATGACATCGCACACCTGGATCGATGGCTGGATCGATCGTGATGGTCGATGTCACGGAAAGATTCCCCCCGGACACGTTCAGCCATGGGACTTGTCGGCCGGACATGGTAAACAGTGCGAGTTCGTGTGGTCCTCTCCAGTGAGGAGGTCGCCTGTGGCGGCAGAAAACGAGCAGCTCACGGTCGGTGTGGTCCGGGAAACCGGACAAGGCGAACGCCGCGTCGCGCTGGTTCCGAAGCTCGTCGAGCGCGTCTCCGGACGCGGATTGCGGGTGGTGGTCGAGCCCGGTGCGGGCGCCGGCGCGTTGCTCGCCGACGAGATCTTCGAACAGGCGGGTGCGGAGATCGGCGACCCGTGGGATGCCGACATCGTGGTGAAGGTGGCGCCGCCGAGCGCGGCCGAGGTCGCGAAGCTCAAAACAGGCACGATCCTCATCGGTTTCCTGAATCCACGGGCCGATCCGGACGGGATAGCGGCGCTGGAAACGGCGGGCGTACGCGCTTTCGCCGTCGAGGCGATCCCGCGGATCTCCCGTGCGCAGGCCATGGACGCGCTGTCGTCCCAAAGCAGTGTCGCGGGTTATCGCGCGGTTCTGCTGGCCGCGCAGAGACTCACCCGCTTCTTCCCGATGCTCACCACCGCGGCGGGCACCGTGCCACCGGCGAAGGTGCTCGTGCTCGGCGCGGGTGTCGCCGGGCTGCAGGCACTGGCCACGGCGAAACGGCTCGGCGCGCAGACCACCGGGTACGACGTCCGGCCGGAGGTCGGCGAGCAGGTGAAGTCGCTCGGCGCGAAATTCCTCGACCTCGGCATCGAGGCGGTCGGTGAAGGCGGGTACGCCCGCGAACTGACCGAAGAGGAAAGGGCCGAGCAGCAACGCAGGCTCACCGAGGCGATCACGAAGTTCGACGTGGTGATCACCACCGCGCTCGTCCCCGGCCGGAAGGCGCCGACCCTCGTCACCGCCGACGCGGTCAAGGGAATGCCCGCCGGTGGTGTCGTGGTCGACCTCGCCGGTGAGTCCGGCGGCAACTGCGAACTGACGAAACCGGGCGAGGAGGTCGTCGAGTACGACGTCACCATCTGCTCGCCGCTCAACCTCGCCGCGGAGATGCCCGCGCACGCCAGTGAGCTGTACGCGCGCAACGTCACCGAACTGCTGGAACTGCTCGTCGACAAGGAAGGCAAGCTCGCGCTCGACTTCTCCGACGAGATCGTCGCCGGGGCCTGCGTGGCCGGAAAAGAAGAAGGGGGCGAGTGATGCTGGTAGGCAGTTTGGCGATCCTCGTACTCGCCGGATTCGTGGGCTTCACGGTCATTTCCAAGGTGCCCAACACGTTGCACACCCCGCTCATGTCGGGCACCAACGCCATCCACGGCATCGTCCTGCTCGGCGGGCTGATCGTGCTCGGCCTCGGGGTGGACGGCGTACTGAACAAGATCCTGCTGGTGATCGCGATCGCCTTCGGCACGATCAACGTGGTCGGCGGCTTCCTCGTCACCGACCGCATGCTTTCGATGTTCAAGGCGAAGAAGCCGGAAGAGGGTGGTGACAAGTGACGACCTTCATCGCCGTCCTCTACATCATTTCCTTCGCACTGTTCATCTACGGCCTGATGGGGCTGACCGGTCCGCGTACCGCGGTGCGCGGCAACTGGATCGCGGCGGTCGGCATGGGCATCGCGGTGATCGCGACGCTCTTGACCCCCGGCATGAGCAACTGGCTGCTGATCGCACTCGGCGTCGCGATCGGTGTCGTCGTCGGCGTGCCGTCCGCGCGCAAGGTGAAGATGACCGCGATGCCGCAGATGGTGGCGCTGTTCAACGGCGTCGGCGGCGGGGCGGTCGCGCTCATCGCGTGGGTCGAGTTCCGGACCACGGACGGCTACGCGCACGAGCCGGCGTACGTCGCGATCGCGTCGCTCTTCGCCGCCATCGTCGGTTCGATCTCCTTCTGGGGCTCGAACATCGCGTTCGGGAAACTGCAGGAGCTCATCTCCGGCCGTCCGATCACCCTGGGCAAACTGCAGCAGCCGGTCAACGCGCTGGTACTGATCGCCGCGGTCGTGCTGGCGGTCGTCATCGCCACCGGCGGCGACGCCGAACTGCTGATGATCGGCCTGCTGGTGGCCGCGGGCGTGCTCGGCGTGGTGGTCGTGCTGCCGATCGGCGGCGCGGACATGCCGGTCGTCATCTCCCTGCTGAACGCGCTCACCGGTCTGTCGGCGGCGGCCATGGGCCTCGCCCTCGACAACACCGCGCTGATCGTGGCGGGCATGATCGTCGGCGCCTCGGGTTCGATCCTGACGAACCTGATGGCGAAGGCGATGAACCGGTCGATCCCCGCCATCGTCGCCGGTGGGTTCGGCGGCGGCACCGCGGTCGCCAGCAGCGGCTCCGGCGAGGTCCGGCCGGTCCGCAGCACCAGCGCGTCCGACACCGCGATCCAGATGGCGTACGCCAACAAGGTCGTGGTCGTCCCCGGTTACGGCATGGCCGTCGCGCAGGCGCAGCACGTGGTCCGCGAGATGGCGAAGCTGCTGGAGGCCAAGGGGATCACGGTCGCCTACGCCATCCACCCGGTGGCGGGCCGGATGCCGGGGCATATGAACGTGCTCCTCGCCGAGGCCGACGTCCCGTATGAGCAGCTCAAGGAAATGGACGAGATCAACTCCGAGTTCGCCCAGACCGACGTCGCGCTGGTGATCGGCGCGAACGACGTCACGAACCCGGCGGCGGAGACCGACCCCGGCTCGCCCATCTACGGGATGCCGATCCTCAAGGTGAACCACAGCCGGTCTGTGATCGTGCTCAAACGCTCGATGAGCTCGGGCTTCGCCGGCATCGACAACGAGCTCTTCTACGATGCGAAGACCAGCATGCTCTTCGGCGACGCGAAGTCGTCGGTGGGCGAGATCGTGGAGGAACTCAAAGCACTGTGACCGGCCCATCGGAAGTCGTCGCGTCGTTCGACGACCCGGCCGACAACCTCGCGTTCGACGAAGCCCTCCTGCGCGCCGCACCGGAAGCGCCGGTCCTGTGGATCTGGCGCAACACCGACTGTGTGGTCGTGGGGCGGGGGCAGAAGATCGAACGCGAGGTCAAGGCCGACGTCTGTGCGAGCGACGGCGTCCCGGTGCTGCGCCGGGCCAGTGGCGGCGGCACGGTGTTCCACGATCCCGGCAATCTCAACATCACCCTCGTCCTGCCGGGGCTCGGCTTGTCGGCGAAAGCCGTCAAGCCGCTCGAAGCACTCGGGGAACTGATGACCGCGACGGTGGCCGGACTCGGGCTGCCGTCGCGGCTCGGTGATCGAGGGCTGTTCGTCGGTGACGCGAAGCTGTGCGGTTTCGCCGTGTTCCGGACGAGAACGGGCTTGCTCGCGCATTCGACCCTGCTCGTTTCGACTGCGGCCGAACGCGTCGGCCGGTACCTCAGCGCGGCACCGGCGGATCCCCGTCCGCTCGACTCGCATCGGAGCCGGGTCGCGTCGCTCGCCGACCATGGCCTGCGCAAAGGTGTCGCGGACGTCACGGCCGCGGTCCGCGCGGCGGCGGCCGCGCAACTGGGTGAACTCGGCACCCGGAAGCCCTCGGCGGCGGAGCGGGAGTGGCACAGCTCGCTCCGGCACACGCGATACCAGTACCCGCGGTGGCACTCTGAAGGCGCTCAGCGTAATTAGCCTCGTGAGTGGGTAATGACGGTTCTAACCGTCGTTTCACTCACGAGACGAAAAGGGCCCCATTCGCTTTTCGCGCGAATGGGGCCCTTTTTCGGGAGAACTACTTTTCCTTGGCCGAGAAAGTGACGGCGGGCACCTTGCGGGCGGCCCGGGTGGTCTTCTTCGGCTCCACGGCCTTCTTCACCGGAGTCTTGGCGGCGGCCTTCGGAGCGGCCTTGGCGGCCGTCGCCTTCGCGGCCGTGGTCTTGGCCGCGGGCTTCGCCGTCGCCGTCTTCGCCGGGGCCTTGGCCGCGGCGGCGGCCTTGGCGCGGCCGGCCGGAGCCTTGGCCGTGGTGGTCTTCGCCGCCGTGCCGCGGGCCGCCTTCGCCTTGGCCGCGGTGGCTTTCGCCGTGCTCCTGGCGGTGGTCTTGGTCTCCGCCTTGGGGGCGGCGACCTTCGCGGCGGCGGTCTTGGGAGCGGCCTTGGCGGCGGCGGGCTTGCGGCCGGCGACACCCTTCGCGGCGGGTTTGCGACCCGGCTTCGCGGCGGTCTTCGCCTCCGCCTTCGCGGCGGTCGCCGCGGTCTTCGGTGTCGACTTCGACACCCGGGCACCCTTGGGTCGCTGCACGACCCGCGGCCGCAGTTTCCGTCCACCGATCCGGCGGCCGTTCTCCACATAAGCACGCAGGATTTCCCGGAGCGCGGTGGCGTTGTCGGCCGAAAGGTCGATGTCGTAGGCGATTCCGTCCAAAGCGAAGGCGACCGTTTCTTCGGCCGCTTCGCCGGTCAGATCGTCCAGCAAATGCACAGCAGTGTTCCTGGCCATGAAAAAACCTCCCGCGCTCGATCGTTCTACTGCGTAACCGGCACGGTGCAACCTGAACCCGCGGCTGATGACTCACGCAGCGACACGAGGATAGCGGCAGGTTGCGCGAAGCTGCGCGGTGGTGTGCGCTGAATGCATGTCAGCACAGACTTTTGACGTGATCGTGATCGGAGGCGGCCCGGTCGGTGAGGTCGCCGCCGAGCGCGCCGCCCGCGGCGGCCTCCAGGTCGCCCTCGTCGAAGACGAACGCTTCGGCGGCGAATGTTCTTACTGGGCCTGCATTCCGAGCAAGGCGCTGCTGCGCCCCGGCAACCTGCTCGCCGCGGCCAAACGCGTCCCCGGTGTCCCGGTGGGCGACGCGGTCGACCCCGCCGAGGTGTTCGCGCGCCGGGACTGGTTCACCGGCAAGGGAGACGACAGCGGACAGGTCAAGTGGGCGGAAGGGGCCGGGATCGCCCCGATCCGAGGGCACGGCCGGATCACCGGTGAGCGGGAGGTCACGGTCGACGGCGGTGACGTCCTCACCGCGAGGCACGCGGTGATCGTCGCCACCGGCAGCGTTCCGCGGACGCCGTCGATCCCCGGGCTGGACACCATTTCCCCTTGGGGTTCGCGGGAGGCGACCTCGGCGGAAGAGGTCCCGCGCCGCCTCGGCGTACTCGGTGGCGGTGTCGTCGGCGTCGAAATGGCGCAGGCCTATGCCACGCTCGGCGCCGAAGTCCACCTGATCATCTCGGGGGCGCGTCCCTTGCCGCGGCTGCCGGATTTCGTCGGCGACGCGGTCATCGCGGGGCTGCGCGAAGCCGGGGTCACCGTGCACACCGGCTCCGGTGTCGACTCCGTGTCCGCTTTGGACGGTGGTAAGGAACTGGCGCTGAAGGGCGGCGATCGGTTGGTCGTCGACGAACTGCTCGTCGCCACCGGCCGCCGTCCGGCGACCGACGGACTCGGTGTGGAGGTGCTCGGCCTCGAAGCCGGTGCGGCGCTCACGACCGACGACAACGGTCGTGTGTCCGCTGTGGACGGTGACTGGCTGTTCGCCGTCGGGGACGTCACCGGCAGGGCTCCGCTGACCCATCAGGGCAAGTACGCCGCCCGGGCCACCGGCGACGCGGTGGCCGCGCAGGCGGCGGGCAAGCCGGTCGACTCCGCCGCGTGGAGCGCGCACAGTTCCACCGCCGACCACTACGCCATCCCACAGGTCGTCTTCACCGACCCGGAGGTCGCTTCGGTCGGGCTCGCCGGCCCGGAAGAGGGCGAACCGCATCGCGTCGTCGACATCGACATCGCGGTCGCCGGTTCGTCACTGCACGCGGACGGCTACGCGGGCAAGGCGCGGATCGTCGTCGACACCGAGCGCGGTGTCCTGGTCGGCGCGACCTTCGTCGGGCAGGACGTGGCCGAACTGCTGCATTCGGCGACGATCGCGATCGTGGGGGAGGTCCCGCTGCCGAGGCTGTGGCACGCGGTTCCGTCGTTCCCCACGATCAGCGAGGTGTGGCTGCGCCTGCTGGAGGCGTACGGGCTCTGAGGCTCAGCCGTTGACGGGGAGTTCGAGCGCGGCCTTCGCGCCACGGACCAGGCCGGGATCGTCCGGAGTGGACGGTCCCGGCACCCACACCACCTGGATCAGCCGGACCGACTTCCCGTCCTGGCTGCTCTGGTAGGCCGCGCCCTCGAACACGGGGACTTCGCCCTGCCACTGGTTGGTTTCGGTGGCGAGATCGAGGATGCCGCCACCGCCGGGGGTGTCGGCGGCCGCCTTGAACGCGGTCGCCTGCGCGGTGTCCGGGAACTCGACGACGGCGATCGTCACCGCGGCGGCCCTGCCGTCGATGGAACTGGCGAAGCTGGCCCGTTTCACCGTCGAGCAACTCGTCTGCTGAAGGCTCGCCTGGACGTCGCCGTACGCGTGCGACGCGCATTTCTGGTCCGCGGCCGACGCCCGCGAGGTGAATTGGATGTTCTCCACGGCGCTGCTGCTGGGCGGGGCGGAGCTGGTCGCCGGGGTCGGTGCCGGTGGGGTCTGCGTGGACGCGGTGTCGTCCCCGCCGGAAGCGACGGCGATGGCCGCGACCAGCAGCACGATGAGCAGGCCGATCGCGGCGACCGGAAGCCACTTCACCGTCTTGGACTGGTGAGGCTTGGACTGGTGCGGCGCCTTCGGTGCGGACTCGGTTGGAGCGGAGGCCGCGGCGGGGACGGCCACCGGTGGTGGGGTCTGCCGGACCGGGGGAACCGATTTCGCGGCGGCCCGCGGAGGGGCGGGCTGAACAGGCGGCGCCGGCGGTGCGGCCGGTTTCGCCGATCTCTTCGCCTTTCCCGGGTGCTGCACGGGAACCGTCGGCGCGATCGCGACGAGCGGGTTCTCGCGGATCACCGTCGGCTCGTCGTCGGAGTAGGCGCTGAATCCCTCGCCGAGCAACATCTCTTCGGGCATCGGAGGCGCGTCCGGGGCTAGCGCGGCGATCAGCTCCCGCGCCTGCTGAACCGACCGGGGCCGGTCCGCGGTGGCCAGCGAAACCGTCGCGGCGAGCATCGTCGTCGCCGTCGGGTACAGGACGCGGACCGAGCCCGCGAGGTCCGACGGCGGCTGATCGACCGTCTCCACGTACGGGCCGACGGCGATGATCGTGCCGATCGGCCCGGCGCCGGGGGCGACGTCGGCGATCTTGTGCGTGCACGCGGCGGACAGCGAGAGCGCGTCGGTGGCCGGGTTGATCGACGTGTCGCCATGGACCAGCGGCCAGCCGTCGGCCTTCCACGGCCCGCCGAGCGGGGCTTCGAGTTTCAGCGCCGGGTCCGGCAGGTCGACACCGATGACGATGATGACGCCCTTGGGCATGACGATGACCGCCTCGACGGCCCGTTCGTCGGCCGGGCGGGCGCCGATCAGGGCGACCCCGCCGACGACGTTGCTCCCGCGGCCGAGTGAGGCCA
Source organism: Amycolatopsis sp. NPDC039088 (assembly GCF_055598845.1). Classification (NCBI taxonomy): domain Bacteria; kingdom Bacillati; phylum Actinomycetota; class Actinomycetes; order Pseudonocardiales; family Pseudonocardiaceae; genus Amycolatopsis; species Amycolatopsis sp. NPDC039088. The sequence goes on from NZ_JBVKAE010000035.1 coordinate 58,608, forward strand.
GCGCGGCGCGTACGTCCTCGGCCACCCGGGACGGCTGCTGAGCGAGGCGAACGAGTCGCACCGAACCCCTCCCCATCTCGTCGGTCTCGGTGCACAAACTAGCGCCTCCATCCGGACTAATGGGGAGACACGTCCCAGGTAGGGGCGGTGAGGTTGCTCCGAAAAGTTGTAATGCGCGTGAGCGCCGTCACCCGTCCGGGTAGTACTCGTTGGTAGGTGACAGTTCCCTGCCCCCTGTCACCAGGAGAAACACATGGCCGCATTTCGCCACTGGCGTCGACGTGCAGCGCTCGTCGTCGCCCTGCTAGCCGTCCCTGCCGCGGGGTTGGTCCCCGCGCAGGCCGCAGGGCCGCTGGCACCCGTGGCTCCCGGACTGTCCCGGCTGTTGTCGGCCGTCTCCGGCGCCACGGGGGTGACCGCGCTCGTGCACGCCGGCGACGTCGCCACCGCCGAGCGCGCCGCCCGCGAAGCCGGGCTCACGAAGATCACCTCGTTCGGGAAGATCGGTGTCGTCGCCGTCCGGGGCACCGCCGACCAGGTGCGCGCGGTCCGCGAGGCGGCCGGGGTCATCTACGTCGAAGGGAACGAGAAGCTCAAGGCACACGGCAGCACGGGCACCACGGCGACGCGGAGCCTCCAGACGCAGACACAGCTCAAGGACGCCGGTGGCGCGCCGGTGGACGGCAGGGGCGTTTCCGTCGCGATCATCGACACCGGCGTCGACCCGACGCATCCCGCGTTCAAGGGTGCCGACGGCAAGACACGGGTGGTGCGCAGCCTGAAGAGCCTCTGCCTCGACGGGACCACGACCGGCTGCATCGTCGACGTCCCGACGTCGGTCGACACCGACACCCTTTCCCTCGGCGGCCACGGCACGCACGTCACCGGTATCGCCGCCGGCAACCGGCTGACGCTGACCGACGGCACCAAGGTCGGCGGCTCGGCGCCGGGTTCGAAGATCGTCTCGGTCTCGACCGGGGCCGCGCTGCTCGTGCTCGGCACGGACGCGGCGCTGAACTGGGTGCTGGAGAACCACAAGGCGCCGTGCGGCGCGGGCGTCCCGGCGTCGGTGTGCCCGCCGATCAAGGTGACCAACAACTCCTACGGCCCCACCGGTGGTGGCACCTTCGACCCGAACTCGGCGACGGTGAAGCTGCAGCGCGCGCTCGCCGCGGAAGGCGTCGTCACGGTGTGGGCGAACGGGAACGACGGCGGCGACGGTTCGGCGAACCTCTCCAACCCGCCTGGGCAGGACCAGACGCCGGGTGTGCTTTCGGTGGCGTCGTTCAACGACCAGGGGACCGGCACCCGCGATGGCACCGTGTCCGACTTCTCCTCGCGCGGCCTCAAAACCGCCCAGTCGAGCTGGCCCGACGTTTCCGCTCCCGGCGAGAACATCCTGTCGTCCTGCCGTCCGACGCAGCCGATCTGCACGCAGGGCGGGCAGCCCAAGAGCGGGCCGGGAGTGCTGGACCTCGCCACCTACAACGTGATCAGCGGGACTTCGATGGCGGCGCCGCAGATCACCGGCATCGTCGCGCAGCTGTTCCAGGTCGCGCCGAACGCGAGTCCGGGTGACATCGAGGCCGCGATCAAGGCCACGGCGTACAAGTTCGCGAACGGCTCGCCGTACGTGGCGGCCGGGCCGTACGCGTCGAGCTTCGACAAGGGCACCGGTCTGGTGGACACCTTCGCCGCCGCGCAATCCCTCGGCGCCCAGGGTTGACCCGCGTGAAGGCCTCCTTCCCATGACTGAGCCGAGGGAAGGAGGCCTTCACGCGAGTCCCGCGTCCCAATCAGGTGCGACTTATGGTGTTCATGTGGCCAAACAGCACAGTTGGGGTGCACAATGTGCTCACGCGTATCGGGCGGCGGCACGAGCCACCTGACCAGCGCAGCTCGCGAGGTCGTAGGGGAAGACGCCCCTCGTCGAGTAGCGGAGGTCAGCAGTGAGCACCCGTGGCAACACCCGTGGCGTGGTGTACGTCCACTCGTCGCCGTCTGCGGTCTGTCCGCACGTCGAGTGGGCCATTTCGGGCACCCTGGGTGCCCGAGTCGAGTTGAAGTGGACGGCGCAACCCGCCAGTCCAGGACAGCTCCGCGCCGAATGTGGTTGGCGCGCGCCTTCGGGCACCGGCGCGAAGCTGGCGTCCGCGCTCAAGGCGTGGCCGATGATCCGGTTCGAAGTCACCGAAGAGCCCAGTGCGGGGGTCGACGGTGAGAGGTTCTGTTTCGCCCCCGGCCTCGGCCTGTGGCACGGCAGGACCAGTGCCAACGGCGACATCGTCGTGGGTGAGGACCAGTTGCGCGCTCTCGTGAGCAAGGTCCGCACCGGTGAATCCCTGGCGCACAAGCTCGATGAGCTCCTCGCCGCCAATTGGGACGAAGCGCTCGAACCGTACCGGCACGCCGGCGACGGCGCTCCGGTCACCTGGCTGCATCAAGTCGGGTAGACGGCGTGAAGACGGAAGAGGCGGGCGGCTAACCTTTCAGGGTGACCGCCCAGCCTCGCCCCGCCTCTCGCCAGCGGTGGCTGATCCCCGTCCTCGTGGTGGTGATCTCCCTGACCGTCGGCATCGGGTTGCTGGCGCGCGAGCTCTACCGCCGTCCCGAGGCCGCGTCCACCGATCCGGTCGTCAGCGATTCGCCGTCGCCGGTCGCCCCGGGGGCGCAGCCTGGTTCGCCCATCGTCGAAGTCACGCCCGACGTCTTCGCGCATCCGCAGTACCAGAGCGTCCGCCAGGTGCTGCAGGGGTATTTCGACTCCATCAACAATCGCGACTATCCGAAGTGGACTTCGGTGGTCAGCCGGGAACGGGCCAAGACCAAGACCTCCTCGGAGTGGAAGAACGACTATCAGTCCACTCGGGACGGCAGCATCCTCGTCTACCGCATCGAGCCGGGCTCGCCGGGCTCGCTCCGGGTACTCGTCGCCTTCACCAGCACACAGGACGTCGACGACGCGCCGGTGTACCTGCCGGAGGGCTGTATCCGCTGGCGGCTGGTGCTGCCGCTGCGGTTGGAGAGCGGAACCTGGCGTGTGGACACCACCGATGGCGGTACCAATCCCGAGCACGAAAGATGCTGAAGTAAGGGCCGACATGGTCCCTCAGGCTGACGCGTGCGCGGGCGGAGGCGGAATAGAGTCGCGGGCATGGCAATTGATCAGCCGGCCTTGCTGACCGACGCCTCGAGGGGGCTCACCAGCGAAGAGGTCGCCCAACGGGTCGCCGCGGGCCAGACGAACACGGTCTCGACGAAGACCAGCCGGACCACCGGCGAGATCGTCCGCGCGAACGTCTTCACCCGGATCAACGCGATCTACGGCGTGCTGTTCGTGCTCATCCTGTCGACGGGGTATTTCATCGACGGGCTGTTCGGCGGATTGATCATCGTGAACAGCGCGGTCGGCATCATCCAGGAGCTCCGGGCGAAACGGACGCTGGAACGGCTCGCGATCGTGGGACAGGCGAAGCCGACCGTCCGCCGTGACGGGCAGAGCGCCGAGATCGCGCCGGAGGACGTCGTTCTCGGCGACCTCGTCGAACTGGGGCCAGGCGACAAGATCGTCGTCGACGGTCCGACGCTGACGGCCGAAGCGCTGGAGGTCGACGAGTCGCTGCTCACCGGCGAATCCGATCCCGTGGTCAAGCAGCCCGGCGACAAGGTGCTTTCCGGCAGCTTCGTCGTCGCGGGCAGCGGCACCTACCGCGCGGACATCATCGGCGATGAGTCCTATGCCGCGAAACTGGCCGCGGAGGCCAGCAAATTCACCCTGGTGAAGTCGGAACTGCGGCAGGGTATCGACAAGATCCTCAAGTTCATCACCTACCTGCTCGTTCCGGCGGGCGCGCTGACCATCTACAACCAGCTCGCGGGCGACCAGGCGTGGCCGGACGCGTTACGCGGCATGGTCGCGGCGCTCGTGCCGATGGTGCCCGAAGGCCTGGTGCTGATGACCAGTGTCGCGCTGGCGGTCGGCGTCATCCGGTTGGGCAAGCGCCAGTGCCTGGTGCAGGAACTGCCCGCGATCGAGGGGCTCGCCCGGGTCGACGTGGTGTGCGCGGACAAGACCGGCACGCTCACCGAGAACGCCATGCGGCTTTCCGAGGTCCGGGAAATCACTCCGGGGCATCCGGTGAACGACGCGCTGGCCGCGCTCGCCGCCGCCGATCCCCGGCCGAACGCGAGCCTGCAGGCGATCGCGGAGGCGCACGGGACCGATCCGGGCTGGCGGGTTTCCACGACGATGCCGTTCTCCTCGGCGCGCAAGTGGAGTGGCGCGTCGTTCGGCGGCGACGGTGACTGGGTGCTCGGCGCGGCCGACGTCCTGCTGCCCGAAGGGGAACACCGGGCCGAAGCCGAGAAGATCGGCTCACGTGGACTGCGGGTCCTGCTGCTGGGCCGGGCCGCGCGGGCCGTCGACGCGGCCGAGGGGCCCGGCGACATCGAACCGGTGGCGCTCGTGGTGCTGGAGCAGAAGGTGCGCGCCGACGCGAAGGACACTTTGGACTTCTTCGCGCATCAGGATGTCGCGGTCAAGGTCATCTCCGGCGACAACGCCATCTCGGTGGGCGCGGTCGCGGGCACCCTCGACCTGCCGGGCGCGGACAAGCCCGTCGACGCGCGGAAGCTGCCGGACGATGCGGAAAAGCTGGCCGAGACGGTGGAAGAGCGCGCCGTCTTCGGCCGCGTGACGCCGCTGCAGAAACGCGCGATGGTCGGTGCGCTGCAGTCGAAGGGGCACACCGTCGCGATGACCGGCGACGGCGTCAACGACGTCCTCGCGCTGAAGGACGCGGACATCGGCGTCGCCATGGGTGCCGGTAGCCCGGCCACCCGCGCGGTCGCGCAGATCGTGCTCCTGGACGACAAGTTCGCCACCCTGCCGCACGTCGTCGCCGAGGGGCGCCGGGTGATCGGCAACATCGAGCGTGTCTCGAACCTATTCCTCACCAAGACGGTCTACTCGGTGCTGCTGGCGCTGATGGTCGGCATCGCGCAGGTGCCGTTCCCGTTCCTGCCGCGGCACATCACGATCACCGCGTGGTTCACGATCGGCCTGCCCGCCTTCGTGCTCTCGCTGGCGCCGAACAACGAACGCGCCCGCACCGGGTTCGTCGGCAGGGTGATGCGGATGGCCGTACCGGCCGGGCTGGTCATCGCCACGGCGACGTTCGTCAGCTACCTGCTGGTCTACAAGGGATCCGGACAGTCCGAAGTGGACAAGATCCAGGCGGGGACGACAGCGCTGATCACGCTCATCACGATCGCGCTGTGGGTGCTCGGGATCGTCGCACGGCCGTACCGGTGGTGGAAGATCGGCCTGATCGGCGGGATGGTCGTACTGACCCTCGCACTGTTCCTGATCCCGTTCACGCAGAAGTTCTTCGCGCTGGACCCGAGTGTCAGCGCGTACACGCTCTCGGCGTTCGCGTGTGCCGGGGTGGGGATCGTGCTGGTGGAAGCGGCCTGGTGGATCGGGCGGCATCTGGTGAAGCGCTCGGAGGCCTGAGAACTCAAGCCCAGAAGTACGTGAAGGCCCCCTTCACTGCGTCTAGCGCAGTGAAGGGGGCCTTCACGTACTTACAACCGGTCTCAGGCCGCCGGAGTGAACAGCAGCGCCGTGTTGTGGCCGCCGAAACCGAACGAGTTGCTGATCGCCGCGCCCAGCTCGACCTTGCGGGCCTCGCCGGAGACGACGTCGAGCTGCACCTTCGGGTCCAGGTCCTCGAGGTTCAGCGTCGCCGGGATCAGGCCGTGGTAGATCGCCAGGATCGTGGCGATGCCCTCGACCGCGCCCGCACCGCCGACCAGGTGGCCGAGCGCGCCCTTGGGAGCGGTCACCACGGTGTGGTCGCCGATGGCGTTGCGGATCGCCGCGGCCTCGCCGACGTCACCGACGACCGTGGAGGTCGCGTGCGCGTTGACGTGGCCGACGTCGGTCGGGGAGACCCCGGCCATCGTCATCGCCTGCCGCATGGCGGCGATCTGGCCGATGCCCTCCGGGTGGTTGCCCGTGATGTGGTAGGCGTCCGAGGTGATCCCGTAGCCGCTCAGCTGCGCGTAGATCCGCGCGTTGCGGGCCTTCGCCCGGTCCGCCCGCTCCAGGATCACGACACCGGAACCCTCGCCGAGGACGAAACCATCACGGTTCACGTCGAACGGCCGGGACGCCTTCGTCGGATCGTCGTTGCGGGTGGACACCGTCCGCGCCTGGGCGAAACCGGCGAGGGTGATCGGGTGGATGCACGATTCGGCCCCACCGGCGACCACGACGTCGGCACGGCCCGAGCGGATCATCTCGTAGCCGGCGGCGATGCCTTCCGCGCCCGAAGCACAAGCCGACGCGGGCGAGTGCACACCGGCGCGGGCCTTCAGGTCGATCCCGACGTGTGCGGCGGGGCCGTTCGGCATCAGCATCGGCACGGTCAGCGGGGAAACCTTGCGGAGTCCCTGCTTGTGCAGAAGATCGTTCTGGGAGATCAGGGTGACCGGACCGCCGACACCGGTGCCGATGGTCACCCCCAGGCGCTCGGGGACCACGTCCTGATGCTCATCGGTCGGCTGCGTGAACCCCGCGTCCGCCCATGCCTGACGTGCGGCGATGAGGGCCACCTGCTCGCAGCGGTCCAGACGGCGAGCCTGGACCCGAGGCAGGACTTCGGACGGGTCCACGGCGAGCATGGCGCCGATCTTCACCGGCAGGTCGAGTTCGTCGACCCAGTCGGCTTCGATGCGGCGGATCCCGCTCGCCCCGGCGAGCAGACCGTCCCACGTGGACGCGACGTCCCCGCCGAGCGGCGTGGTGGCGCCCATCCCGGTGATCACGACGTCGATGTTGCTCATTGGTGTCTCCCCAAGGTCGGCGCCAATCAAGAACTGGGAATTACTTGGAGTTGGCCGACACGTAGTTCACCGCGTCGCCAACGGTCTTCAGGTTCGCCAGCTCGTCGTCCGGGATCTTGACGCCGAACTTGTCCTCGGCCTGAACAGCGATCTCCACCATGGACAGCGAGTCGATGTCGAGGTCGTCCACGAAGGACTTCTCGGCGGTCACGTCGTCCTGCGCCACACCGGCGACCTCTTCGACGATCTCGGCGAGGCCGGCGAGGATCTCTGCGTTGTCTGCCACTGGTTGTTCCCTTCTCGGTGATGCTTTCGGCTGCCCCGCGGACACGGCGTCCGCAGGGGAAGTATTCATCACGGGCAGATGAAGGTCTGGCCCGCGTAGGAGAGTCCGGCCCCGAAGCCGACGGCGAGTACGACGTCGCCGGACTTCACGGTGCCCGCCTTGCGCATGTGGTCCAGCGCGAGGGGGATGGACGCGGACGAGGTGTTGCCCGAGTACTTGATGTCGTCGGCCACGACCATGTCCTCGCGGCCACCCTTGGCGCGCAGCTTCTTGGCGATGGCTTCGACGATGCGCAGGTTGGCCTGGTGCGGGATCAGCACGTCCACATCGGACGGTTCGAGCCCGGCCAGCTCCAGCGCCCGCAGCGCGATCGGCGCGATCTGGGTGGTCGCCCACCGGAAGACCGACTGGCCCTCCTGGTAGATCCACTTGTCGTCGCGCATGTAGATGAGGTCGACGTGCTCGCCGGCGCTGCCCCAGGCGACCGGCCCGATCTGCGGGGTGTCGGCCGCGCCGACCACCGCGGCACCGGCGCCGTCGGCGAAGATGATCGCGTTCGCGCGGTCGACCGGGTCGACGTGGTCGGTGAGCTTTTCGGCGCCGATGACGAGTGCCTTCTTCGCGCTGCCCGCCCGGATCAGGTCCGAGGCGACGCCGAGGCCGTAGCAGAATCCGGCACAGGCGGCGTTGAGGTCGAACGCGGCCGGATGCGTGATCCCGATCCGGTCGGCCACCTGGGCGGCGGCGTTCGGGATCTGGGTGGGCATCGTGCAGTTGGGCAGGATGACCGTGTCCACTTCGGACGGATCGACGCCGGCGTCGGCCAGCGCGGCCGTGCCTGCCTTGACCGCCATGTCGACCAGTGACTCGTCCTTTTCGGCGAACCGGCGCTCGATGATGCCGACGCGGTCGCGGATCCACTGGTCGTTGGTGTCCATGATCTTCGAGAGATCGTCGTTGGTCACGATCTTCTCGGGTTGGAAGCTTCCGACCCCGAGGATGCGGGTCCCGGCGGCGCCCGGCGCCTGCCGCAAGGTGGATCGGTCGGTCACGAAGCGTCCTCCTGCCCCTGAAGCTTCGCCAGCTCGGCGGGCGTCTTCAGTGCGATGGTGGTGGTCACGGTTCCCTTGAGCTGTCGCTTGACCAGTCCCGTCAGCGTCCCCGCCGGCGGCAGTTCGAGCGTCGAAGTGACACCCAAGGAAACCAGCCCGTCCATGGTGAGGTCCCAGCGCACCGGGCTGGTGACCTGCTTGACCAGCCGGTCGAGGTATTCGGCCCCACCGGTGACGACCTGGCCGTCGGCGTTCGACAGCAGCGGACGCGTGGGGTCCGCCGGGGTGATCTTCGCAGCGTGGGCGGCCAGCGCCTCACGCGCGGGTGCCATGTACGACGTGTGGAACGCACCCGCGACCTTGAGCGCGCGGACCTTGGTGCCTTCGAGCGGCTCGGCCACGATCTTCTCGATCGCGGCGGCGGAGCCGGAGGCGACGATCTGCCCCGCGCCGTTGCGGTTCGCCGCGGCGAGACCGTGACCTTCGAGCCAGGCGACGACCTGTTCCGGGTCGCCGAGCATGACCGCGGCCATGCTCGTGGGCTCCAGCGCGCACGCCTTCGCCATCTCCGCGCCACGGACGGCGGCCAGCGCGACGGCGTCCTCAGGGCTCAGCACCCCGGCGATGGCGGCGGCGGCCAGCTCACCGACGGAGTGACCGGCGACCGGCGCGTCCGCGGCGACCGGGGCCACACGCTGCAGGTGCTCGAACGCCAGCAGGGACAGCGCCACGATCAGCGGCTGCGTGATCGCGGTGTCCTGGATCTCTTCGGCGTCCGCTTCGGTGCCGAGGCGGACGAGATCGAGACCGGCGCGCTCGGACCAGGCTTCGACGCGCGCGCGGGCACCGTCGAGCTCGAGCCAAGGGGAGAGCATGCCTGGGGCTTGGGAACCCTGACCGGGGGCGAGGACTGCTGCTGTCACCTCTCAAGGGAACACTCTCGGCCACCATGGTCGTGATGCCGACGCTCACCAAGTCCGGCCTACGTAATTGTAGAAACCCTCCAAAAGCGCCTTCCTGATCTCCGCTCTTAACCCAAAAGCCTTGTCGGGTTCAATCAGCTTTCGCTATGAAGTCCGTCACTGCGCTGAGTTACCAACCGGTTTTACCAGAGGCCGCGGGAGCGGGCCAGGCGTCCGACTGTCAGTGCCACCTTCAGCACCCAGGCGTCGCGTGATTCGGCGGCGTGGCGGCCGGTGAGTTCGGCCGCCTTCCGCAGCCGGTACCGGACGGTGTTCGGATGTACGAACAGCGTCCGTGCGCAGGTTTCCAGCACGCCGCCGCTGTCGAGGTAGGTCTCGACCGTCCGCAGCAACGCCGGGCCTGCCTCCTCCAGTGGCCGGGCGATCTGCTCGACGAGCAGACGTTCCGCCTCGGGATCGCCGGACAACGCGCGTTCCGGCAGCAGGTCGATCGATCTCGCCGGCCGCGGCGCACCGGGCCAGCCGACGACGGCGCGCAGGCCCGACAGCGCTTCGGTGGCGCTGTGGTGCGCCTCGGCGAGGGTGGGCACCGTCGGACCGGCGACGACCGGGCCCTCGGCGAAGGCGACAGACAGCTTGGTGAGGATTTCGCGGTCCTTGACGCTGCCGTCGGTGGGCCCGGCGACGACCACGACCAGCCGGGACCCTTGCACCGAAAGCAGGACGGGACGGCCGACCCTGGCGGCGCGGCTGCGGACCTCGAATACGACGGCGGGCGGGTCGTCCGAGGTCGGCGTGCCGACCAGCGCGGTGGCCGGTGCGGCCGGATCCCAGCCGAGCGCGGCGGCGCGGGACAGCACCGCCTCCTCGGCGTCACCGCGGACGATGCCGTCGACGACCAGCGCCTCCAGTCGCGCGTCCCAGGCGCCGCGTGCCTCGGCGGCGGCCGCGTAGGAGTTGGCGGCGGCGAACGCGATCTCCCTGCCGTAGCGCAGGATCCCCTCGATCAGCGCGGCGCGCTCCGCCTCGCTCGCGGCGAATTCCGGCAGCTGCTCCTCGAACACCTCGATCGCGAGCCGCACCATGCCGACCGCCTGTCGCAGGCTCACCCAGCGGGACAGCTCGGCGGGCGCTTCGCGGAACGCCTCGGTGGTGAGGGAGAGGGCCTCCTTCGAGTCGCGGAGCCAGTCGACGAACCCGGCGGCACCCGCTTGGGTGATCAGCAGGACGCTCGCGCGCTGGTCGGCGGGGAGGCGGGCGAACCAGCTCAGCCGCTCCTCCATCACCGCGACGCTCGCGCTCGCGAGCCGGCCGGAGGCGTGGTCGAGCCGCCGGAGGGTCTTGGCGGACAGCCCGTGGTGCTTGGGCACACGCCGTCCGGAAGTCGCATCAGCCATGGTCAGCCGATCCTAGTCCGACCGGCCACGATGCCCGTCGTCCTGCGGTCCTTCCGCCTGCTTGTCCGAAGTGGACAGTCATGGTGTGCGAATTGTGAAAGGTGTTTGCATAAAACTCGAGGCCGCCCGGCGCTAGCGTTTTTCGCTGCGCCGGACGGCCTCGTCTCCCCGGTCCCCACCGGTAGAACAAGTATGGGACTTGTGGATCTTTTCCCGCTAGTTGACTCACTCGATCGTGGGGTGCCGAGTTGCCGGTGAGGTGCTCGTGATCAACGATCCCTCGCAAGTCGCGCCAGGTACGGCGCGGATCGCAGAGGAGGGAGTTCGCCGTGGGCGAGCAGCTGAAAGACGGTCTGGGGCAAGCATGGAACCTTGTCGCCACCTTCGTGCCCAAACTGGTCGGATTCCTGATCATCCTGCTCATCGGCTGGTTGATCGCGAAGGCCGTTTCGAAGGCATTGGGACTGGTTCTGTCGAAGATCGGTTTCGGCAAGCTCATCGAGAAGACCGGACTCACCGGAACGCTGAAACAAGCGAATGTCGACGCCGGTGGGATCCTCGTCAAACTCGTGTACTACTTCATTCTCCTGATCGCCCTGCAACTCGCCTTCGGGGTATTCGGTGAGAGCAATCCGGTCAGCGCGCTGCTCAACGACATCATCGCGTTCCTGCCGAGGATCCTGGTGGCGCTGGTGCTGGTGATCGTCGCGGCCGCCGTCGCGAAGGTCGTCCGCGACCTGGTGACCGGCGCCCTGTCGACCCGCCCTGCCGGACGGCTGCTCGGCACGATCGCGTACTGGATGATCGTCGCGTTCGGCGTCATCGCCGCGCTCGGCCAGGTGAACATCGCGACGGCCGTGACCGGGCCGGTTCTGGTCGCCGTGCTCGCCACCATCGGCGGCGTGATCGTCGTCGGCTTCGGCGGCGGCCTGATCAAGCCGGCGCAGGAGCGCTGGCAGGGCTGGCTGGCCAACCTGCAGGGCCAGCTGGACGCCGCCCCTCAAGGGCAGGCTTCCGGCAAGCGGGAAGTCCGTTCGGAGCCGCCGACGTCACCCGTGGGCATCGGTCGCGTAGATTCCTGAGCATCCCGCGGGCCCGGTGATCGAGGAAGGCACCGGGCCCGCGTGGAGCTGAAGGGGTCCATCGCCGCTCAACACGCGGCGAAGGGCCCCTTCGTCGTACTGGGCGCGGGCTCACTACGCCACTCCAGCGGCTCTCCAGCCGGTTCCCTGTTCCGCACCTCACACTCCCTAGGGAATGGCGGCGCGGCGGAGCATGTTGGAGCGGTAGACGGAGAGGGGCGCGGACGTGGACTTCCTGCTGCACAACGGTGTCACGGTGCTCGGACAATGGATTTCCTTCGCCGAGCTGGCGGGGCAGATCTTCGCGCTGGCCGTGGTCTTCCTGGCGCAACGCCGCACGCTGTGGACCTGGCCGGTCCAGGTCGGCGCCACCGTGCTGCTGTTCTCGGTCTACCTTTCGGCGCATCTCGGCGGGCTCGCCACCAGGCAGGTCGCGATCCTCGCCATCTCGATCTACGGCTGGTGGGCCTGGTCCCGCCGCAGCGATCCGATCTACGGCGTCGTCGTCCGCAAGGGGCGCCTCTCCGAGCGGCTGGCGATGCTCGGGGCGTTCGCGATCGGCACCACCGCGATGGCACTGGTCCTCGACGCGCTGGACGCCTCGTGGGCGCCGTGGCCGGACGCCGCGATCTTCGTCGGCACCCTGGTCGCCTTCGCCGCGCAGGGCGCGGGTCTCGTCGAGTTCTGGCTGGTGTGGCTGGTCGTCGACGCGATCGGTGTGCCGCTGCAGCTCTCCTCGGGCCTGTACTTCTCGGCCGCGGTCTACATCGTCTTCGCCGGGCTGGTCGTCCACGGCTGGTGGAGCTGGAACCGCACGGCGAAACAGGTCCGCACCGCGCCCTCCAGCGCCACCACGGCCTCCGCCTGACCCGCGTTTCATCCTCTAAACGCGGTAGTTGGTATCGCCAACCACCGCGTTTAGAGGACGAAACGCGTGAGGGTCAGCGCATGGTGGCGTGCGAGGGCTTGAGGTCGGCGAGGGTGCGGACGCCCAGCAGCTGCATGGTCCGGACGATCTCGCCGCGCAGGATGTCCACGCACCGCTGGACGCCGCGTTCGCCACCGGCCATCAGGCCGTACAGGAACGCGCGGCCGATGAGCACCGCGTCGGCACCGCGCGCGATCGCGGCCACGATGTCACCGCCGGAGAGGATGCCGGTGTCGACCCACACCTCGGCGTTGCCCTGGATCTCGTCGAGCACCGCCGGGAGCAGTTCGATCGGGGTCGGCGCGCGGTCGAGCTGACGTCCGCCGTGGTTGGACAGCAGGACCGCGTCGGCGCCGTGCTTGACCACGTCACGCGCGTCGTCGACGTTCTGGATGCCCTTGACCACGAGTTTGCCCGGCCAGGTCTGGCGGACCCAGTCGAGATCGTCGAAGTTCAAGGTCGGGTCGAAAAGCTTGTTGAGCAGCTCGGCGACCGTGCCGTCGAAGTTGCTCAACGACGCGAAGGTCAGTGGCTCGGTGGTCAGCAGGTTGAACCACCACGCCGGATGCATCGCGCCGTCGGCGAACGTCTTGAGGGTGAGCGCGGGCGGGATGGTCAGCCCGTTGCGGACGTCGCGCAGCCGCGCGCCCGCGACCGGGGTGTCCACGGTCAGCATGAGCGTGTCGAATCCGGCAGCCCAGGCGCGATTCATCAGATCTTCGCCCGCCTTGTGGTCGCGCCAGACGTAGAGCTGGAACCACTTGCGGGCCTCGGGCGCGGCCGCCGCGAGATCTTCGATCGACGTCGTCGCCATGGTCGACAACCCCATCGGGATGTCGTTGCGCTGCGCGACGCGGGCCACCGCGGACTCGCCCTCGTGGTTCATCATCCGCGTGAACCCGGTCGGCGCGAACGCGAACGGCAGCGCCGAACGCTTGCCGAGGATCTCCCTGCTGGTGTCCACATCGGACACCCCGCGCAGGACGTTCGGGTGAAATTCCACGCTGCGGAAGGCCTGTCGGGCGCGACGGAGGCTGTCCTCCAGCTCCGCGGCGCCGTCGGTGTAGTCGAACGCCGCCCGTGGTGTCCGCTTGCGGGCGATCATCCGCAGGTCGGCGATCGTGTGCGCGCTCGCCAGCCGCCGCTCCGTCGGGTTGAGCACGATCGGCTTCGGCCGCAGGATCTGCTTCAGTTCACTCGGCTTCGGCAGTCGACGCTTCGTCACACTCGCTCACCCTCTCGTAAACATCCGATGTATCACCCTAGCTCGTCCGCCGCCGGACGCGATGAAGGGACCTTTCCTTGCGAAATTCGCAAGGAAAGGTCCCTTCATCTCAGCGTCAGGCGCTGCCGGAGTCCGACAACTGCGGACCCGCGGCGGCGACGTCGTCGAGGCGGTACTTCCGCGCCGCCTCCGCCACCTTCGCCTGGTCGAACTCGCCGCGCTTCGCGAGCGCGCTCAGCGTGCCGACCACGATCGACTGCGCGTCGACCAGGAACTTCCGCCGGGCGGCCGGGCGGGTGTCGGAGAACCCGAACCCGTCGGTGCCCAGCGTCAGCATGTCGGCAGGCACCCACGGGCGGATCAGATCCGGTACCGCGCGCATCCAGTCCGACACGGCGACGACGGGCCCGTTCACGCCGGACAGCTTCTGCGTGACATACGGCACACGCGGGGAGTCGCCCGGGTGGAGCAGGTTGTCGTGGTCGACCTCGACGGCCTCGCGCCGCAGCTCGGTCCACGACGTCGCCGACCACACGGCCGCGCGGACGCCCCACTCCTCGGCCAGCATCTGCTGTGCGCGGAGCGCGTCCGGCATGGTCACGCCGGACACCAGGATCTGCGCCTCCGGACCGTCGCCCGACGGGGCATCGGCGTAGCGGTACAGACCCTTGAGCAGGCCGTCGACGTCGAGGTTCTCCGGCTCGGCGGGCTGCTGGTACGGCTCGTTGTAGATCGTCATGTAGTAGAAGACGTTCTCGCCGTTGCCGTCCGGCCCGGTCTCGCCGTACATCCGGCGGAGACCGTCCCGCACGATGTGGGCGATCTCGAACGACCACGCCGCGTCGTAGGCCACGACGGCCGGGTTGGTCGCCGCCAGCAGCAGCGAGTGCCCGTCGGCGTGCTGCAGGCCCTCACCGGTCAGCGTGGTGCGGCCGGCGGTGGCGCCGAGCACGAACCCGCGGGCCATCTGGTCCGCCGCCGCATAGAGGCCGTCACCGGTCCGCTGGAACCCGAACATCGAGTAGAAGATGTAGATCGGGATCATCGGCTCGCCGTGCGTGGCGTACGAGGTGCCGACGGCGGTGAACGACGCGGTCGACCCCGCCTCGTTGATGCCCTCGTGCAGGATGACGCCCTTTTCGGACTCCTTGTAGGCCAGCATCAGGCTCGCGTCGACCGACGTGTACGTCTGGCCGTGCGGGTTGTAGATCTTGGCCGTCGGGAACATCGAGTCGAGGCCGAAGGTGCGCGCCTCGTCCGGGATGATCGGGACGATCCGCTTGCCGATCTCGGAGTCCTTCGCCAGCTCACGGACGAGCCGGACGAACGCCATCGTGGTGGCGACCTCCTGCTTGCCCGAGCCCTTGCGAATGCCTTCGTAGACCTTGTCGCCCGGCAGAACGAGCGCCTTCGCGGCCTTCGGACGGCGCTCCGGCAGGAATCCGCCGAGCGCCTTGCGGCGGCCGATCATGTACTCGATCTCCGCCGAGTCCTTGCCGGGGTGGTAGTACGGCGGCAGCTTCGGGTCGCGCTCGAGTTCCTCGTCGCTGATCGGGATGCGCTGGGCGTCCCGGAACAGCTTGAGGTCGTCGAGGGTGAGCTTCTTCATCTGGTGCGTGGCGTTGCGGCCCTCGAAGGACGGGCCGAGGCCGTAACCCTTGATGGTGTGGGCCAGGATCACCGTCGGCTGGCCGTGGTGCTCCAGCGCCGACTTGTAGGCCGCGTAGACCTTGCGGTAGTCGTGCCCGCCGCGCTTGAGGTTCCAGACGTCGGCGTCGGAGAGGTCCTTGACCAGCTCCTTCGTCCGCGGGTCGCGGCCGAAGAAGTGCTCACGGACGAAGGCGCCGTCGTTGGCCTTGTAGGTCTGGAAGTCGCCGTCCGGCGTGGTGTTCATCAGGTTGACCAGCGCGCCGTCACGATCGGCGTGCAGCAGCGAGTCCCACTCGCGGCCCCAGATGACCTTGATGACGTTCCAGCCGGCGCCGCGGAAGTACGACTCCAGCTCCTGGATGATCTTGCCGTTGCCGCGCACCGGACCGTCGAGCCGCTGCAGGTTGCAGTTGATCACGAAGGTCAGGTTGTCGAGACCCTCGCCCGCGGCCACGTGGATGAGGCCGCGCGATTCCGGCTCGTCCATCTCGCCGTCGCCGAGGAACGCCCAGACGTGCTGATCGCTGGTGTCCTTGATGCCGCGATCGCGCAGGTAGCGGTTGAACCGCGCCTGGTAGATCGCGTTCATCGGGCCGAGCCCCATGGACACTGTGGGGTTCTCCCAGAATTCCGGCATCAGCCGCGGGTGCGGGTACGACGGCAGGCCGCCGCCCTCACCGGCGTGCGAGTACTCCTGGCGGAACCCGTCCAGCTGGCTCTCGGTCAGCCTGCCCTCGAGGAACGCGCGGGCGTAGATGCCGGGGGAGGCGTGACCCTGGATGAAGATCTGGTCGCCGCCGCTGGAGTGGTCCTTGCCACGGAAGAAGTGGTTGAAGCCCACCTCGTACAGCGCCGCGGACGAGCCGTAGGTCGAGATGTGCCCGCCGACGCCCACGCCGGGGCGCTGCGCGCGGTGCACCATGATCGCGGCGTTCCACCGGATGTAGGCGCGGTAGCGGCGCTCGATCTCCTCGTCACCGGGGAACCAGGGTTCGTTCTCGGTGGGGATGGTGTTGACGTAGTCGGTCGACGTCAGCGCCGGAACGCCGACGTGGCGTTCCCTGGCCCGCTCGAGGATGCGCAGCATCAGGTACCTGGCGCGCTGCTGACCACCCCTGGCCAGCGCCTCGTCGAAGGAGTCCAGCCATTCGGCAGTCTCCTCCGGGTCGATGTCGGGCAGGTGCGCCGCCAATCCGTCACGGATGACGCGGACGCGTGCCGGGGTCTCCTTGCCGGAGGCGCCGTCGTTCTGCGGGGCCAAGGGGTCTCCTTGCGAAAGGTGGTAGCTGGTTGTGCTCGTACGCGGGCGTGTTCGCCTTCCATCGTCGTACTCGGATTCCGTTCACGGCACCGCTACTGATCGGTAACGTTCGCGGACCCGATTGCGACACGCCTCGCGCGCGCCTGTATTCGCGCGCGCGTTTTCTCCTCCACCCTAAAGCAGGGGTCTCCGGGGTGCCCAAGCGCGCCCGAATTCGCCTCGCGCGAGTAGGCCGAATGTCCGTACGCTGCGACACGAGTTGTTCAAGATCCGGTGTGGACGGTTGCGCGCAGCGCCTCACCAGTGTTCGCTAACGGGCATCGTGTACCCGAGTGTGGTGCCCGCCCGGTCGATCCGGCCGAGGTGACATCACGCTCCGTCGTAGTTGGAGGAGTGACAGCAGTGGTCGCCGCGGGAGACGCTGATCAGAACAGCGTCGCCGAAAGGCTTGGGATCAAGCCGGACATGGTGGTCCAGGAGATCGGCTGGGACGAGGACGTCGATGACGATCTTCGTGCGGCGATCGAGGAGCAGATCGGCGGCGACATCCTCGACGAGGACGCCGACGAGGTCATCGACGTGGTGCTGCTGTGGTGGCGCGAAGACGACGGTGATCTCGGAGACACGCTGATCGAGGTCCGGACCCCCTTGAACGAGAACGGCGTGATCTGGGTGCTGACCCCGAAGACGGGACAGCCCGGGCATGTCCAGCCGAGCGAGATCGCCGAAGCGGTGCCGCAGGTCGGACTGGCGCAGACGGCCAACATCAGCGCCGGCCCGAAGTGGGCGGGCACCCGGCTGGTGTCGCCGAAGTCGTCCAAGACCAAGCGGTGACCTCGAAGGCCGTGCGATCGACACGATAGGGTTGTCGACGCAGGCCCCTGTTCGCTCTTGAGAGGAAACCGCCGGTATGGCCGTCGAGGTCGGATCGCAAGCCCCGGACTTCACGCTCAACGACTACAACAAGCAGGCCGTGACGCTGTCGTCCTTCCAGGGCGAGAAGCCGGTCCTGCTCGTGTTCTACCCGTTCGCGTTCAGCGGTATCTGCACCGGCGAGCTGTGCCAGCTCCGTGACGAGTTCGCGGACTACGACGGTCAGGGCGTCCAGGTGATCGGTGTGTCCGTGGACACGCCGTTCTCGCTCAAGGCGTGGGCCGAGCAGGAGGGCTACCAGTTCCCCCTGCTTTCGGACTTCTGGCCGCACGGCGAGGTCGCCAAGGCCTACGGCGTCTTCAACGAGGCGGCGGGACTGGCCACCCGTGGCACCTTCCTGATCGACAAGAACGGCGTCGTGCAGTTCGCCGAGGTCAACCAGCCCGGCGAGGCTCGCGACCAGCAGGCGTGGAAGAAGGCCGTGGCCTCCTTGGCCTGAGTCTTCACCGGTGGCACCCTCGCGGTGCCACCTCCCGGGCGCATAGCTCAGCGGGAGAGCACTCGGTTTACACCCGAGCGGTCGTAGGTTCGATCCCTACTGCGCCCACCGAAAACCCGGCGACAGTCCGCATCCGTGCGGATAGCGTCGGCCGCATGCACGACACTCTGACATGGCGGCCGCTCGTTCCCGAGGACGCCAAGGCGTCGGCGGACCTCCTCAACGCCATCGAGACCGTGGACCGGATCGGCGAGAACTACACCGAGGAGGACACCCTCCAGGAGTTGATCGACCCGTACGCGGATTTGGGGCGCGGCAGTCTCGGTGCCTTCGACGGCGACGTGATGGTCGGCTTCATGAAGGTTCGCTTCAAGCCTTCTGCGGAAGAGGTCCACCGGGTCTTCCTGGACGGCGGGGTGCATCCCGCCTATCGCCGCCGGGGTATCGGCACCGAGCTCGTGGAAGCGGGTGTCAAGGCGGCGAAGGTGCTGCACGAACTGCATCACCCGGCCTCGAAGCTCGCTGTCGACATCCACCGCCCCGAGCACATCGCCGGTCTTGCCGAACTCGCCCGCTCGCAGGGCTTCGTGCCCGCTCGCTACTTCCAGCGCATGGAGCAGCCGCTCGGCGATGCTCTCGGTGCTCCTGCGATCCCCGAAGGATTGCGCGTCGAGCCGTGGTCGGAGCGGAACGACGAGGACTTCCGGATGGTCCGGAACGAGGCGTACCGGGACTACTGGGGCGCGGTGCCCATGCCCGTCGAGCTTTGGCGGAACAAGATCACCAACCAGACTTTCCAGCCCGAGGTCAGCTTCCTGCTCCGTGAGGTGGCGACCGGCATCCCGGTGGGCATGCTGGTGACCATGTACTGGGAAGCCGACACGGAGGCCACCGGGGTCCGCGACGCGCACTTCATGGCCATCGGAACGCTTCGCGAGTATCGGAAGCGGGGTGTCGCCAGTGCGCTGATGGGACACGCGCTGCGGGTCGCCGCCGGACGGGGTTTTGACCGCGCCAGTTTGACCGTGGACTCGGCGAACGCGTCCGGGGCTTTCGGGGTGTTCGAGAAGGCAGGCTTCATGCCGACGATGCGGTTCGTGCGATGGGCGCTCGAAGCCTGAGGCGTTCCGTAGACACGTGAAGACCCTCCTCATTGCGCTAACCGCAATGAGGAGGGCCTTCACGCACCCCCAACACCTGTGGAACGCCTTCGGTTTCGGCGGTCTGGTCTGCCCCCTCGGCAGGCCAGACCGCCGGTGCGCCGCGCCGCGGGTGGCGAACTTTCGGCTGCACAAGAAAAGAGACGGTCGGGACTGCCCAGATACATCAAGATCGGCGGCCATTGGAGTGATCCAGACCACGAGGGGCGATCACGCAAGGTGACAGATCCGGCCGGGCGGATTCCGGATCGACGATGGAGGATTCGGGACACTCAACGTCCCGATTCCTCCATCGTCGCGAGGTTTCACGGACCTGGGGCCGCTCGGGTGAGCCGTTCAGCACCTGCCGGGGTAGCCCTCGCGCAGAGGTAGGCGAATACAGATCCGGCCGGACACGCGACCGGGGCCTAAAGGCGCGCTTTCAGGCGCGGGTGAGCCGGTTCGCCAGGGTCGACATCGTGTATGTCCCGATGCCCATGACGACTTCGAGGGCGTTCCGCTCGGTGTATCCGTGCCCGAGGAAGGCCTTCAGTGTCTCGTCGTCCACGCCGCCGGCGGTTTCGAGTACCGCCAGCGTGAACTGCCGGATGGCTTCCAGCCGCTCGTCGGGCAGCGGCTCCTCCGCGCGGAGTGCCGCGATGACGGCGTCGTCCGCGTCGAACTTCTTCAGCTTGGCGGTGTGCATTTCGACGCAGATGTGGCAGTCGTTGCGGGTCGCCACGGTCATCACCACCGTCTCCCGCGCGACCGGGTCGAGTGTCGTGCGCTCGAAACTCGCGCTGAGTTTCAGGAACCCGTCGAGCAGCTCCGGTGATGTCGCCAGCCGGGCGACGGCGGTGGGGAGGTGGCCGAAATGCCGGATGGTCGCCTCCATCGAGCGACGCGAGGCTTCAGGAGCGGTTTCGAGGGTGTGGTCGGTGAACAAGGCGGCCCCTTAAGATGGTCAATGTGGTTGACGAAAAGGTAAACCAAGTTGTCGATCGACGCAAGAGGATTTTCGATCCGCCCGGTTTCGAGCTGCCGCTCCTGCTGTTCGCGGGCTTCCGTTCGATCATCGACCGGCTGCACGCCGAACTGGCCGAGCAGGGGCATCCCGACGTCCGGCCGGCGTACGGTTTCGCGATGCAGGCGGTCGGCCGCGACGGGGCGACGGCGAGCGAGATCGGACGGCGGCTCGGGGTCTCCAAGCAGGCGGCGGGCAAGACCGTCGACAAGCTGGAGCAGCTCGGTTACGTCGAGCGTGTCGACGATCCGGCCGACGCGCGACGCAAGGTCGTGCGGCTCACCGCACGCGGGTACGACTCGCTCGGCCGGTCCGCGGCGATCTTCGAGGAACTGCGCAAGGAGTGGGTCGCCGCGCTGGGCGCCGACAGGGTCCGAGCGCTCGAAGGTGATCTTCGCGCCATGACGCCGTCGGGCGGCTTCCGTCTCGACGTCGCCAGCTGGTTCGGAGCCTAGAAAGGGCAGCCCGGGTTCGGCGCGTCCTGCGAGAGCGGGCTTCCGTGCGGGAGTACGTAGAGCACCTCCAGCACGATGGGTGTCGTCCCGAGATTCCGTCCGATGTGGACGGTGTCGCTCGGCTCGGTGAAGGCGACGCCCTGCCGGTACAGGCCATCCAGCCCGCAATCGGCGGAGTTGTGCGTCAGCGTGCCCGCCTTGACGTACGCGTAGAGCGTGCCGTCGTGGTAGTGCCAGCCGGTGTAACCGCCCGGCTGGATGACGACCTCACGCAGGACGTAGTCGGTGTCCCCGACCGTCTTCTGCTTCAGGATCGTGCCGGTGACCCCGGAACCAGGGGTCGCCTCCGCCGAGGCTGGGACGGCGAGCGCGAGGACGAGTGTGGCGAGCAGTGTGGTCACGGACCGCAGGCGCATGACGAAAACCGTACCGACTTTCGTGGCCGTCGTCTTCATCGATCCGGGTGTCGCAGGGTTTCCAGATGGCGTCCGAGCACCGTGCGCATCAGCTCCGGCGATGTCCGCCCGGCCGCCATGGCGAGGCCGTCCAGTAGTGCCGCC
The DNA here is from genome assembly GCF_055598845.1 of Amycolatopsis sp. NPDC039088. Taxonomy (NCBI): domain Bacteria; kingdom Bacillati; phylum Actinomycetota; class Actinomycetes; order Pseudonocardiales; family Pseudonocardiaceae; genus Amycolatopsis; species Amycolatopsis sp. NPDC039088. The sequence goes on from NZ_JBVKAE010000035.1 coordinate 79,811, forward strand.
AGCCGTTCGGTTTCGACCTCCAGGTCGAGGTCGTCGAGCAGTCCGCCCGCGCCACGCGCGCCTTCGAGCACCCTGCGGACGAGCGCGCGGACGCCCGCGTGCGCGCGCTCGACTTCCTCGGCAAGATCCGGGCGGTTTTTCGCGGCGGCGGAGAAGGCCAGCCAGACGTCGGTTTCGGCCCGGGTCTGCTCGGTGAGCGGAAGCAGTTCGCTGAGCAGCGCTTCGGTGAGTTCCTGACGGCGTGAGCGCGGGGTTTCCGGATCGAGTAGTTCGGGGAGGTGGCGCAGCAGCCGGGCTTCCACCCGGTCGCCGAGCGCGCGCATGGCGAACACGATGAGCTCGTCGTGGCCGCGGAAGTAGTGCCGCACCGAACCGATCGCGAGGCCGGCCTCGTCGGCCACACCTCTGAGCGACGCCTGCGCGAGGCCGTCTCGCTGGATCACCCGGAAGACGGCTTCGGCGATTTCCAGGCGCCGGGCCGCGGGGTCGACGATCTTCGGCATGTTGTCTTTATAGCACGCCCCTGCTATTTTATTTAGCACACACGTGCCATAAAGGGGGAGTTCATGCGGAGCTGGTTGTTGATCGCGCTGGTGGTCGCCGTGGTGATCGTGATCGTCGTGCGCAGGCTGCGTGGTGAGCCGCTGGTGGTCCGTGAGGTGTTCGGGGCGCCGGTGGTCCTGCTCGCGATCGGGGCCTACGGGCTGACCAAGCTCGAAAGTTTCACCTTCACCGACGGTGCCTGGCTCGTACTGGGCTCCGTGGTCGGTTGCGGCCTCGGCGCGGTGCGCGCGGCCACCACGAAACTGTTCGAGCGCGACGGCGTGCTGTGGCTGCGATACACCGGCTGGACGTTCGGGGTGTGGGTGCTCTCGATGCTGGTGAACTTCGGGATCGGCTTCCTGGCCACGGCGGCGGGGGCGCATCCCGACGCGCGGCCGGTGACGTTGTCGATCGGCGTGAGCCTGCTGGGGGAGGCGTTGGTGATCGGCCGTCGCGCGAAGACGACGGGGCTGCCGTACGCCCCGCCGTCCGAGTCTGTGCTTTCCCGCCGTTAAGCCAGTTTCTCGACTTCGCTGACGAGGAGCCCGATCTCGTCTTCGGTGTTGAAGTAGTGCACCGAGGACCGGACCATCGACGGCAGCCCACGCGCGGCGAAATCGAACTGCGCGGACGTTGCCTCCGCGACACTGACGTTGATCTTCTTCGTCGCCAGGTGCTGCTTCACTTCCTGCGACGGCGTTTTCGCGACGCTGAACGTGACGATCCCGCATTTCCGCTCGCCCTGGTCATGGACCTGGACGCCGGGGATCTCGCGCAGCGCGTCGCGGAGTTTCGCCGCGAGCGAGGCGACGCGGCCTTCGATGGCGGGCATGCCCCAATGGAGGGCGTAGTCGATCGCCGCGCCGAGGCCGTGCACCGCCGCGTGATCGCGTTCCCAGACCTCGAACATCTTCGCGGTCGGATCGACTTCGTAGGTCTCGGGCGCGGTCCACGCCGCCGAGTGGAGGTCGAGCATCGCGGGCTCGATGCGCTCGCGCAGCCGCGGGTGCGCGTAGAGGAACCCGGTGCCGCGCGGCCCGCGCAGGTACTTGCGGCCGGTCACGCTGAGCGCGTCGCAGTTCAGGCGCGTGACGTCGAGGTCGATCTGACCGGCGCTCTGGCACGCGTCCAGCAGGAACGGGATCCCGGCTTCACGCGCGACCGCGCCGATTTTCTCGGCCGGGTTCACCAGCCCGCCCTGGGTGGGCACATGGGAGACGGCGATCAGCTTGACGTCGCCGTCGATCCGGCGTTTCAGGTCTTCGACGTCCAGCTGCCCGAACTCGTCGTCGTCCACCACCTCGACGACGGCACCGGTGCGCTTCGCGGTCTGCAGGAAGGAGATGACGTTGCTCGCGTACTCGGACTTCGCCGTCAAGATCCGGTCTCCCGCCGTGAACGGCAGCGCGTAGAAGACCGCTTGCCATGACCGGGTCGCGTTGTCGGTCAGCGCGATGTCGTCGGGCCGGGCGCCGACGAGCCGGGCGGCCGAGGCGTAGACCCCCTCGAGCCGGTCCACGGTGGCCGCGGCCTGTTCGTAGCCCCCGATCAGGGCTTCCTCGCGCAAGTAGTCGACGACCGTGTCGGTCACCAGCGCGGGTGGCAGCGAGGAGCCGGCGTTGTTGAGGTGGACCACTTCGGCGCAGCCCGGAGTCTCGGCGCGAGCACGGTTCACATCGAAGTCCGTCATGCCTAACTGAATACAGTACGGCCGAAGTGCATGCAATACTGCCCGCATGACGAGGAACCTGCTCCGGCGCGACCTCGCGGAGGAGATCACCGCCCGGTTGCTCGACGGCCGGATCGCCGCGGACAGCCGGATCAACGAGGTGCACCTCGCCCGCGAACTGGGCGTCAGCCGGACACCGTTGCGTGAGGCGCTGATCGGGCTGGCCGATCGAGGGCTGCTCGTTTCGGCGCCGGGGCGCGGTTTTCTCGTGCCGCCGTTCGATCCGGAAGAGGCCCGGCAGCTGTACCCGCTCGTCGCGGAGCTGGAGTCGCTCGCGTTGCGCTGGAGCTCGCCGCAGGACCTCGCCGCCCTCACCGGCGGACTCGACCGGATCACCGCCGAGATGACCGTGGAACTCGAACGGCAGGGCGATCTCACCGCTTTGGATGACCGCTGGCACGCGCTGCTCGTCTCGCGGTGCACGAACCCGCATCTGCTGCGCCTGCTCGAGCAGACCAAACCGCTGCTGAAACGCTATGACGCGCGCTATTTCGGTGGTGCAGAACGCGCCAGGGAGAGTATCGATGAGCACCACCGGATCGCCGGCGCGATTCGTGCCGCCGACCTCGCGACGGCCTTGGAACTGCTCGTGCGGAACTGGGTGAAAACGTTGGACTATCTGGATGACATGGGGTGAAACGATGTTCGTGACGGCACATCTAAGTGACAACCATCTCGACGGCGGGGATCGCGCGGACGAACGCACCGAGCGCGTGATGCGGTATCTGGAGAACCTGGCGACGCCGGTCGACGCGATCCTGGTGACCGGTGACATCGCCGACCACGGCACGCTCGAGGAGTACCGGCGCGCGGCCGAGCTGTTCAAGACCGGCGTGCCGCTGTTCACCTGCCCCGGAAACCACGACAAGCGCGGTCCGTTCCGTGAGGGACTGCTCGGCCAGGCACCGGACGACGCGCCGGTCAACGCGGTCCACACCGTCGGCGACGTCACGTTCGTGATGGCCGATTCGAGTATCCCCGGCAAGCCCGACGGGCGGTTCGACGACGAGACGATGGCTTGGCTGGACGGGGTCCTCGCCGACGGCGACGGCCCGGCCTTCGTCGCCTTCCATCATCCGCCGGTCGAGCTCGGCCTGCCGCTGGTGGACGCGATGCGCCAGTACGGCGAGGACAAGCTGGCCGACGTGCTCGCGCGTCATCCGCGGGTGGTGGCCCTGCTCTGCGGGCACGTCCACGCCGCGGCGTCGACCACGTTCGCCGGAGTGCCGCTGCGGGCGGCTCCCTCGGTCGGGTCGAGCATCCTGTTCCCGTGGGAGGAGAACGGTCTCCGGCCGTGGGGAGAAGGCGGGCCGATCGACTATGACCTGCCGCCGTCGCTGCTGTTCCACGTGTTGCACGACGACGGCAGGCTGACCACGCACCAGCGCGTGGTCCCCGCCTAACCGCCGAATACCGGCAAGGTGATCCGAGACGGCCGCGCGGGATCGTGGAAGATCTCGAACCGGGCGGGTTTCCCGTCCACCGCGCGGAAAACCGGCTCGTCGGTGCCGTGGTTGCGGGCGAAGCGAGGGAACGCTCCGCCCGCGACCTGCAGCCGTAGCCGGTGCCCGCGCCGGAACCGGTAGGCCGTCGGGTCGAGGTGGACCTCGGCCGCGACCACACCGTCCACATCGGACTCGGTGGAACCGGGGCGCAGGCGGAGGATGCCGTCGGTGACGTTGCGGGAGACACCGCGACCGTCCACATCGCACAGCCGGACGAACACGTCACCGTGGCCGATGTCGGTCCGGATGTGCACCAGCGCGGAGATCTCGCCGATGACGTCGAGATCCCGCTTCAGCCTGTCGCCGGTGAACAGCAGCACGTCCCGGCGCTGCTCGACGATCTTGTTGTCGCGCTGTTTCTGCGCGCCCGTCAGCAGGGGACCGCCGACGGTCGGTGTCGGATCGGCGGGGTCGAAGGTGAACGTGCCGGGTTTCGACTCGACCGGCTCGGCGGGGGAAAGCCCGCCAGGGCGCAGGAAATACGGGGTGGCGTCGGACTTCGGCGGCCAGCTGTCGAAGTCCAGCCACCGCCCGGCACCCTGCAGGTACAGGCGCACCGGGGCCTGCCTCAGCTGGGCCTTGTCGCCGAGCAGATGGGCGGAGAGGAAGCCGATCTGGTCGGTCAGCAGGGTTTTCAGGCTGGCGGGCTCGCCGTGCGCCCACGGGCCGATGGTGATGCGCGGTGCGCGTCCGGCCGCGGCGAGTTCCTTGAAGTCGCGCAGCTGGGCGGAGATGAACAGGTCGTACCACCCGGTCACCATCGTCACCGGCGTCGTCAGCGAAGCGACCTCGGCGCTGTGGTCCGACGGCGCCCAGAAGTCGTCGCCGGGCTCGGCGTGCTCGGAGACGTCTTGGAGGAACCGCACCTGCTTGCCGATGGCCGCGACGTCCGCGCCGGAGATCGGCAGATGCGCCATGGCCGCGCGGGTCTTCTTCGTCTGCCACGGATTCGGCAGGCCGGCGAACCGGCCCTCCTGGCGGCCGATCAGCGCCGACCACGAGACCATGTTGTCGACCGCGAGGATCCCGCCGGGATAGAAGGTCGAGACGAACTCCGACGCGGTGACGCCGAGGCACAGCGCTTCGAGCGGCTCGTCGAGGTACGGCGCGACTGCCCATTGCGTATGGCCGAGGTAGCTCGCGCCTGCCATCGCGACCCGGCCGTCGCACCACGGCTGCTCGCGCAGCCAGGCGATGGTGGCGAGACCATCCTCCTTCTCCAGGTGGAACGGCCGGAACTCGCCGCCGGAGCCGAAGGTCCCGCGCGTGCTCTGGAGGACCGTTTGCAGCCCGTGCCGCGCCAGTGTCTCGCCGAAGACCTTGCTGAACAGGGCCTTCCGGCCATACGGGGTGCGGATCAGCACCACCGGCCGCGGCTCGTCGCCCGGGAGGGCGTAGCGATCCGCGAGCAGCCGGACGCCGTCGGGCATCGGGACGGGAATTCCCTTGGTCGCGATGGGGGCGGGGCCTTCGGCCGGAGGGAGGCCGAGATACCGGTCGAGAAGTCGGTCGAGCACGCCGGGGCCGCCTTTCGTGCGGATGATCACCTTCCGCTTACGACCGTACCCCCGTGACCCCGCGCCCGCCTGAAATGAAAGCGTCCTTCATTGCGGAATTCGCAATGAAGGACGCTTTCTTAGCGCGGGGCAGACCGCCCGGTACCGCCCCGCTGGTCCGGTCAGCCGAGTCGCGCGAGTGTCTCCGGCTTCAGCAGTTTCGCCAGTTCCTCCGCGGGGAGAAGGCCCTTCTCGACGACGAGTTCGGCCACCCCGCGCCCGGTTTCCAGCGCTTCCTTGGCGATCTCGGTCGCCGCCGCGTAGCCGATGCTCGGGTTCAGCGCGGTCACCAGGCCGATCGAGTTTTCGACGTAGCCCCGCATCACGTCGGCGTTCGCGGTGATCCCGGAAACGCACCGCTCCGCCAGCACGAGGCAGGCCGCCCGCAGATGCGTGATGCTCTCCGAAAGCGAGTGCAGGATCAGCGGCTCGAAGGCGTTGAGCTGCAACTGCCCGGCTTCGGCCGCCATCGTGATGGCGACGTCGTTGCCGATGACCTCGAACGCGACCTGGTTGACCACCTCGGGGATCACCGGATTGATCTTGCCCGGCATGATCGACGAGCCCGCCTGCACCGGCGGCAGGTTGATCTCGTTGAACCCTGCCCGAGGCCCGGACGAGAGCAACCGCAGATCGTTGCAGCTCTTCGAAAGTTTCACCGCGATCCGCTTCAGCACACCGGAAAGGTGCACGAACGCACCGCAGTCCTGGGTCGCTTCGACGAGGTCGGCGGCGGTCACGACGGGCAGGCCGGTGATCTCGCGCAGGTGCGCGACGGCGGCTTCGGCGTACCCGGGCGCGGCGTTGAGGCCGGTGCCGATCGCGGTCGCGCCGAGGTTGATCTCGTGCAGCAGCGTCACCGCCTCGGTGAGCCGCAGCCGGTCTTCGCCGAGCATGACCGCGTAGGTGCCGAATTCCTGCCCCAGCGTCATCGGCACCGCGTCCTGCAACTGGGTCCTGCCCATTTTCAGCAAGTCGTGGAACTCGACGGCCTTGGCGGCGAAAGCCTTCTCCAGCACCACCATCGCTTCGGCGAGTTCACGCACGGCGATGATCGTCGCGACGTTGACCGCGGTCGGGTAGGCGTCGTTGGTCGACTGCCCGAGGTTCACGTGCTCGTTCGGGTGCACGCGGGCGTAGTCGCCCTTCTCGTGGCCGAGCAGTTCGAGCGCGCGGTTCGCGATCACCTCGTTGGCGTTCATGTTCGTCGAGGTGCCCGCGCCGCCCTGGATGACGTCGACGACGAACTCGTCGTGCAGGGCACCTTCCCTGATCTCCTTGCACGCGCCGCGGATCGCGTCGGCGACGTCCGGGGCCAGCAGCCCGAGCTCGGCGTTGGCCTGTGCCGCGGCCTCCTTGACCGCGGCGAGCGCCTCGATCAGATGGGGGTAGGAGGAGATCGCGGTGCCGGTGATGGGGAAGTTCTCCCTGGCACGCGCGGTGTGCACGCCCCAGTAGGCGTCGGCCGGGACTTCCTTGTCTCCCAGCAGATCGTGTTCCACACGGTGCATCGAAAGGCTCCTCAGGCGGCGAGGTGGTGTTCGGCCAGCGCGCCCGTCACGCGCAGGCCGTCGGTTCCGGTGGTCCCGGCGAACGGCTTCAGTACGTCCCGATCGACGCCGCACAGTTCGAGCGCGGCGGCGAGCACCGGCTGCCGCGCGCGGTCACCGCCGTCGGCGATCTTGACCGCGATCGCCGTACCGTCCGGCAGGGCGGCGACCTGGACGGCTTCGAAACCGTCCTTGGCGATCAGGCCGGGAACCGCGCGCATGAGCGCGGTGACGTCGCGCCGGGTGCCGGCGACCAGTTCCGGATGCTTTCGGATCCCTTCGGCCACAAGGCCTTCCGGAGCACCGGGGGCCGCCGCGGCGATCTTGCCGATGGCCGTGGCGAGCCCGCGCAGCGAGACCGCGAACAGGGGAGCGCCGCAGCCGTCGACGGCGACCTTCGGGATCCGTTGCCCGGTCAGGTTCTCGACGCGGTCCGCGATGGCGCGCTGCAGCGGATGGCCGGGATCCAGGTAGTCCTTTGTGGACCATCCGTGCCGGCGGCAGGTCGCGAGCATCGCCGCGTGCTTGCCGGAACAGTTGTGCGCCAACCGGCTCGCACCCCGGCCCGCCGACACCCAGGCGTCACGCTCGACCGGGTCGAACGGCAGGTCCTCCGGCGTCCGCAGGTCACCGGCGGTGAATCCGGCACCGTCCAAGGTCGTGAGGACCTCCGACAGGTGGATCTCCTCGCCGGAATGGCTTGCCGCGCCGACGGCGAATCCGGCCGGGCTCAGTTCGACCCCGAGCCGTGCCATCGCGGCGGCCTGCAAGGGTTTCGCCGCCGAACGCGGATAGAACGCGGCCTCGATGTCGCCCGCGGAGAACAGCACGCGGCCGTCCGGCGCGAGGACCACGGCCGAACCGTGGTGCACCCCCTCGACCATTCCGTCACGGAGGAGGTGGACCAGCGGTTCGTGGGCGGGCACGCGGATTTCGGGGATCACAGCTTCGTCTTCTCGAAGACGTCCATGTTGATCCGCTTGCGGACCCCGAACCAGCCGGCCACCAGCGCGAGCCCGATCACCGGCAGGCAGTACAGGGTGATCCGGCCGGTCTCGTCGAAGGCCATCAGCACGACGACGGCGGCGAGGAAGATCAGCGTCGCGATCTCGGTGTAGGGCGAGAACGGCAGCCGGTACGAGGGCCGTTCCACCTCACCGCGCTTGGCCTTGCGCACGAACAGCAGGTGGGAGAGCACGATGATCGCCCAGGTGCCGAGGATGCCGATGGCGGCGAAGTTCAGCACGATCTCGAAGGCCTGGCTCGGCACGATGGCGTTCAGGCCGACACCGACCACGCACACCGCCGAGGTGAGCAGGATCCCGCCGTAGGGCACGTGGTTCTTGTTCATCACGCCGGTGAACTTCGGCGCGGATCCGGCCAGCGACATCGAGCGCAGGATGCGGCCGGTGGAGTAGAGACCGGAGTTCAGGCTGGACAGCGCCGCGGTCAGCACCACCAGGTTCATCACGTTGCCCGCCTGCGGTACCCCGATGTGCGAGAGCACGGTGACGAACGGGCTCTCGTTCTTCGAGTAGGAATCCCACGGCATCAGCATCGCCAGCAGGATCACCGAGCCGACGTAGAACACCCCGATGCGCCACATGATCGAGTTGATCGCCTTCGGCATGATCTTGCGCGGGTCCTTCGTCTCACCCGCGGCGACGCCGACCAGCTCGACCGAGGCGTAGGCGAACACGACACCCTGGACGATCAGCACCATCGGCAGCAGACCCGCCGGGAAGATCCCGCCGTGGTCGGAGATCAGCGAGAAACCGGGCGTCTGGCCGTCGATCGGCTGCTGGGTGACCAGGAGGAAGATCCCGATTCCCATGAAGGTCACCAGCGCGGCGACCTTGATGATGGCGAACCAGAACTCCATCTCGCCGAACAGCTTGACCGACACCATGTTCAGCGCCAGCACCACCGCGAGCGCGATGAGCGCCAGCACCCACTGCGGGATCGGCGTGAAGAAGGACCAGAAGTGCGCGTACAGCGCGATGGCGGTGATGTCCGCGATCCCGGTCGTCGACCAGTTCAGGAAGTGCATCCAGCCCGCGACGTAAGCGCCCTTTTCGCCCATGAATTCCCGGGCGTAGGAGACGAAGGCGCCGGAGGAGGGGCGGTACAGGATGAGCTCGCCGAGCGAACGCACCACGAAGAACGCGAAAAGGCCGCAGACCGCGTAAACGATCGCCAGCGCCGGGCCCGCCTGCGCGAGCCGCCCGCCCGCGCCGAGGAACAGGCCGGTGCCGATGGCGCCGCCGATCGCGATCATGTTGACGTGGCGGGGCTTCAGCGCCTTGTCGTAGCCGGCGTCACCGGCGTCGGCCGGCACCGGCACGGATTTGTCGTCCGTGCTGAGAGTCTGTTCGGTCACGGTGTCAGTCGTCCTTGTTCGGGTGCGTCGTGTGGCCGGGCCGCACGATGGTGGTGAGGGCGTTCTCGACGTGCTCCAGATGGGAGGTCATCGCCGCGACGGCGTCCGCTTCGGACCCCGCGGCGATGGCGGTGACGATCTCGCGGTGCTCGATGTTCGAGCGCGCGCGACGGCCGCCCAGCTGGTTGAGGAAGGACGACTGGCGCGCCAGCGCGTCCCGGATCTCCTCGATGACCTTGCCGAACACCGGGTTGCCCGAGGCCTGGGCGATGGTGATGTGGAACAGCGAATCCAGCGCCACCCACGCGGTGTTGTCGGTTTCGAGATCCATCCGCTCGACGAGGTGACCGAGCAGATCGAGGTCGTCGGTGCTGCGGCGCACGGCCGCGTATCCGGCGACGGGGATCTCGACATGGCGCCGCACCTCGAACAGGTCGCGGGCCGAATAGGTCCCGAACGTAGGGTTCTCGACCGGCCCGGTGGCGGTCACGAAGGTCCCTTTGCCCGTTTTGGACACGGTGAGCCCGAGCGCCTGCAGTCCCCGCAGTGCCTCGCGGACGACCGAGCGGCTGACCTCGAACTCCTTGCCGAGCGCGGATTCCGACGGCAGCTTCTGGCCGACGGCGTACTCGCCGCGCTCGATGGCGCCGCGAAGGTGGGCCAGTACGGCCTCCATCGCGCTGATGCGCCGCGGACCACCGTGTCCGGCTGTCTGGCTGTCAGACAGGTTCATGAGACGAGATCGTGCGGCCGGTCCATTGCTTTGTCAAGCGATCGGACCGAGGACGGGATTCAGCCTGCGAGGATGATTTCGCTGCGGTAATCATGCGCGAATACGAAGCCGTACTGGGCACCTTCGCGCGGAGGGAGTCCCTTCGTGACACCGGATGCCGCTGCCGACGTGGTCATCGTCACACGCCGGGAGGGGCTCGGGGGCATGAGTGGCCGAGCCGTGAAGGACTCCTTGGCAACGTCCGACGACTCCGCCGGATCGTCGCTCGTGGACTGGTCAGGCGAAGGTACGCAAATACGAGGCCCGTTATTTGGGCGCAGACGGGGCGTCAGTGTCCACAAGGGACATTTCCTGGCGATCGAGTGCTCGATTCGCGCCTCGGTGTCCTGTTTCGCCCTCGCGAAACCGTGCAAACCACTCAAACCGGGCGACATGGCCCGAAAACGTGTCCCTTATGGACAGTCAAGAGGAGGCCGACCGGAAACACCGGATGTCCTGGCGCCAGAGCGCCGTCAGACGCGGTTGAGCGCGATCACCGGGAACGGCCGGCTGGTCTTAGCCTGGTGCTCAGCAAGCCGCGGGAACGCCTTCGCCTGCTTCGCGAACAGACGGTCCCTGGCCGCTCCGGTGATCTCGACCGCGTGGGCGGCGAAGGCCTCTCCGTCCGCTTCGACGTCGACAGACGGCTCCGCGATCAGGTTGCGATACCAGTCCGGATGCCCTGGAGCGCCCCCGTTGGCGGCGAAGACGACATAGCGGTCGTCGTCGGCCAGGAACAGCATCGGCGTCACGTGCCGCCGCCCGGTGCGGGCGCCGGTGGTGGTGAGCAGCAGGGTCGGAAGGCCGTCGCCTTGGCGGCCGTTCGCGCGGAACTCCGCGATCACGCGTTCGTTCATCTCACGCAGGTCGATCATCAACGCTCCGGGCTGCTCGGTGATCTTGACGGCTGGCCAGTCTGCCCATCCGCGCACTGGTCGGCAACCACTTTTGGGTAATGGCTGTTCGCGAGGCCGCGGAAACTGTCGGTGCCACCGGAGATAGTGGACGAGTGAGCCCCGTCAGCCGCGGGCGCAAGCCCGCCAAAAGACCCAAGAACCAGCGCTCCCGCCGGTCGCGTCCGCCCTTGGACGTCGCCAGGGTGGAGCGCTGGCCGAAGCTGCTCCACGGGCCGGTCGAGCTTTCGGACTGCGTCGTCCAAGGTCAAGTGGATCAGGACCTCGTGGTCCTGGCCGCCACGCTGACCGCGGGCAAACGCTCGGTGGGCGTCGAAGTGGTGGTCAACGAGCACGAGATCGACGTGATCGAACTCCACCCCGAGCCCGCGGACGCGTTGGCGGTTCTTCGCGCCGGTTTCGAGGTGGCGGAGGCACCGCTGACCCCCGACGAGTTCCGGAGCCAGGTGGAAGCGGCTCTGAACCTCAAGGCGGATTCCGAAGCCTGGCTTCGGGAGAGGGGGTCGAAGCTCTTCGAGCCGGGGTCGAGGACCGAATCCGACCTGCCCGTACGCGCCGCCCAGCTGCGGCGCTGGCTCGGTCTCCCCGAATACGAACCGATACCCCAGCTGCCGGGTGATCCCCTTCCGCTCGTGCTGCCCCCGCCCGTGCCGGTCACCGGCCTGCGGCTCGCGGTCGCGCTGGCCGAACCGGACGAGGCGATCTGGCGGCGGCTCGAAGTCCGCTCGGATGTCACCCTCGCGGGACTGCACCGGATCCTCGCCACCGCGTTCGAGCGGGACGAACGGCGGGACCATCGCTTCGTGACCGCCTTCGGCGCGTTCAGCGCCGACACCCGGCACGGCGACCGCCTGGACGACGATGTCACCCTCGGCCACGTCGTGACGGCACCCGGCCATCGGCTCGTCTACGAGGTGGAGAGCTGGAGGCACTGGATCCGCGTCGAGCACAGGGTCGGCCTTCCCGTCGCGCCCCGCTGTCTGGACGGTGAGCGCGCGGCGCCTCCGGAGACCTGCGAAGACCAGCAGACCTACGAGATGCTGCTGGGGGCCATGGAAGATCCGGACCACGAAGACAACGAGGCGCTGATCGACGAGCTCGGCGTGGGGTTCGATCCGGAGTGGTTCGATCCGGTGGCGGTCAATGCCCGGCTGGCCCGGCTGGGCTGACTCCGCCGCCCCGTCCGGGCGTAACCGAGGCCTCTCCGCGCGCCTGTTTTGCGTTGGCCGATTACCGGAGGAAGCTTGCCGCGGCGGCCCGCCATCCCGCCCATGCGTCGGTGAACCCCGGCGCATAAGGTGGGAGGACCGGCCCGCGTCACGCAGCCAGGGATCCGTCTGCCTAGGGGAGGTTTTCGCTGGTGTCGAACGATTCCTTCGTCCACCTGCATGTGCACACCGAGTACTCGATGCTCGACGGTGCGGCGAAGATCGCCCCCCTGTTCAAGGAGGCGGCGCGGCTCGGCATGCCCGCGGTCGGGATGACCGACCACGGCAACATGTACGGCGCGGACGAGTTCTACCAGCAGGCGGTGAAGCACGAGCTCAAGCCGATCATCGGCATCGAGGCCTACATCGCGCCGGAGAGCCGCTTCCACAAGAAGCCGGTCTTCTGGGGGCAGGCCAACCAGCGCGGCTCCGACGAGTTCGGTGAGGGCGGTGACGTCTCCGGTGGTGGTGCCTACACCCACATGACGATGCTCGCCGCGAACTCCACCGGGCTGCGCAACCTCTTCAAGCTCTCCTCGCTCGCGAGCATGCAGGGCTACTACCGCAAGCCCCGGATGGACCGCGAGCTGATCGCGGAGAACCACGAAGGCATCATCGCGACCACCGGCTGCCCCTCTGGCGAGGTCCAGACGCGGCTCCGGCTGGGGCAGCGCACCGAAGCGATCCAGGCCGCTTCGGACTACAAGGACATCTTCGGCGCCGAGAACTTCTTCCTCGAGCTGATGGACCACGGGCTGCCGATCGAGCGGTCGGTCCGCGAGGGCCTGCTCGAGATCGGCAAGCTGCTCGACCTCAAGCCGCTGGCCACCAACGACTCGCACTACGTCACCAAGGACCAGGCCGACACCCACTCCGCGCTGCTGTGCGTGCAGGCGGGCAAGACGCTGAACGATCCGAACCGGTTCAAGTTCGACGGTGACGGTTACTACCTGAAGTCGGCGGCCGACATGCGGGAGTACTGGGACAAGGAAGTTCCCGGCGCCGCCGACTCGACGCTGCTGATCGCCGAGCGCGTCGAGTCCTACAAGGACGTCTACACGCACAAGGACAGGCTGCCGTTCTTCGAGGTCCCCGAGGGCTACGACCAGGGCTCCTGGCTGCGGGAAGAGGTCGCGCGCGGTCTCAAGTGGCGGTACCCGGACGGCGTCCCGGACCCGTACTACAACGAGCGCATCGAGATCGAGCTCGACGTCATCATCGGCAAGGGCTTCCCCGCCTACTTCCTCATCGTCGCCGACCTCATCAACTACGCCCGCAAGGTCGGCATCCGCGTCGGCCCCGGCCGTGGTTCGGCAGCCGGCTCTTTGGTCGCGTACGTCCTCGGTATCACCAACCTGGACCCGATCCCGCAGAAACTGTTGTTCGAGCGGTTCCTGAACCCCGAGCGCGTCTCGATGCCCGATATCGACATCGACTTCGACGACCGCCGCCGCGGCGAGATGATCCGCTACGCCACCGATAAGTACGGCGTCGACAAGGTCGCGCAGGTCATCACCTTCGGCACTATTAAGACCAAGGCGGCCATCAAGGACTCCGCCCGTGTCCACTTCGGCCAGCCGGGCTACGCGATCGCGGACCGGATCTCGAAGGCGCTGCCGCCGCCGATCATGGCGAAGGACATCCCGCTCTCGGGCATCGTCGACTCGAAGCACGAGCGCTACGGCGAAGCGGCCGAGGTCCGCGCGCTCGTCGAGACCGACGAAGAGTGCAAGACGATCTTCGAGACCGCCCGTGGTCTCGAAGGGCTGATCCGCAACGCCGGTGTCCACGCCTGCGCGGTCATCATGTCGAGTGAACCGCTCACCAACGCGATCCCCCTGTGGCAGCGCGACGACGGTTCGATCATCACCGGCTGGGACTATCCCTCGTGCGAGGCCATCGGCCTGCTGAAGATGGACTTCCTGGGCCTGCGGAACCTCACCGTCATCGGTGACGCGATCGACAACATCAAGACCAACCGCGGCATCGACATCGACCTCGACACCCTCGGCGTCGATGACCCGGAGACCTACAAGCTGCTCGCCAGGGGAGACACGCTCGGCGTGTTCCAGCTGGACGGCGGGCCCATGCGTGACCTGCTGCGGCGGATGCAGCCGACGGTGTTCGACGACATCGTGGCGGTGGGCGCGCTGTACCGCCCCGGCCCGATGGGCATGAACGCGCACAACGACTACGCCGACCGGAAGAACAATCGGCAGAAGGTCAAGCCGATCCACCCGCAGCTCGAGGAGCCCCTGAAGGAGATCTTGGCCGACACCTACGGCCTGATCGTCTATCAGGAGCAGATCATGCACATCGGCCAGAAGGTGGCCGGGTACACGATGGGCCGCGCGGACGTGCTCCGCCGGGCCATGGGCAAGAAGAAGAAGGAAGTCCTCGATCAGGAGTTCGTGGGCTTCGAGGCCGGGATGAAGGCGAGCGACCTGGTTCCCGGCGGCTTCTCGTCCGAGGCGATCAAGGCGCTGTGGGACACGATCCTCCCGTTCGCCGGCTACGCGTTCAACAAGAGTCACGCGGCCGCGTACGGCCTGATCTCGTACTGGACCGCGTACCTCAAGGCGAACTTCACGCCGGAGTACATGGCCGCGCTGCTCACCTCGGTCGGTGACAACAAGGACAAGTCCGCGGTCTACCTGTCGGAATGCCGCCGCCTCGGGATCAAGGTCCTCCCGCCGGACGTCAACGAGTCGGCGCTGAGGTTCGCGGCCGTCGGGGACGACATCCGCTTCGGGATGGGTGCCGTCCGCAACGTCGGCGCGAACGTCGTCGAGTCGATCATCAAGACCCGCGAGGAGAAGGGTAAGTACTCCTCCTTCACCGACTTCCTCGACAAGTCCGAACTGGTGGCCTGCAACAAGCGGGTCATCGAATCGCTGATCAAGGCCGGCGGGTTCGACTCGCTCGGCAACACGCGGCTCTCGATGATCCAGGTGCACGAGGACGCGGTCGAGGCCGTGGTCCCGCTCAAACGCCAGGAGGCGATGGGCCAGTTCGACCTCTTCGGTTTCGGCGGGGAAGACGAGGCCGGGGACGCGGTGTCCTCGTCGCCGCTCGCGCATCTGAAGTTCGGGGAAGAGGAATACCCGCGCAAGCAACTCCTGGCCTACGAACGGGAGATGCTCGGCCTGTACGTCTCGGCGCATCCGCTGGACGGCGCCGAGCGCATCCTGCGCAAACACGCGCCCCGTCCGATCGCCGCGATCCTCGCCGACCCGCCGAAGGAAGGCGAGCTGATCATCTCCGGGCTGATCACCTCGCTGGAACGCCGGGTCAACAAGAAGGGCGAGCCCTGGGCGATCTGCACCGTCGAGGACATGGACGCGTCGATCGAGGTCCTCTACTTCCCCAAGTCGTATGCCATGTTCTCGGCCGACCTCATCGAGGACAACGCGGTACTGGTCAAGGGCCGGGTCAACTGGCGCGAGGACAAGATGTCCATCTTCGGCGGCGGGCTGGTGCCGCTCGACCTGTCCGAGGTCGGCAACGGCGACGACGACCTGCCGCTCGTGCTGCTGGCCGCGCCGGAGAAGCTCGACCAGGCGGTGGTCAGCGAACTGAAACAGACCCTGCTCGCGCACAAGGGCGACACCCCGGTGCACCTCAAGCTCGTCGGCAAGAATCAGACGGTCTTCGCGCTCTACGACTACCCGGTCAAGGTGACGTCGATGCTGATCGGTGAGCTCAAGGGCATCCCCGGGATCGCCGCCAGCACCTGATGACCACCTTCGAACCCGACCCGCGGCGCTGGAAAGCGCTCGCCGTCAGCCTCGCCGCCGGGTTCATGGGCCTGCTCGACGTCAGCATCGTCAACACGGCACTGCCCTCGATCCAGAAGGACCTCGGCGCGTCGAGCGGCGGGATCCAGTGGGTCGTGTCGGGCTACGCGCTGGCTTTCGGACTGGTGCTGGTGACCGGCGGCAGGCTCGGCGACGCGCTCGGCCGCCGCCGCATGTTCCTGTTCGCCCTCGCCGCGTTCGTGCTGACCAGCGCGTTCGCCGGCGCGGCGCAGGACGAGACGACGTTGATCATCGCGCGGCTCCTGCAGGGAGTCGCCTCGGGCATGATGACGCCGCAGAACAGCGGGATGATCCAGGACCTGTTCCGCGGCGCGGAACGAGGCCGGGCGTTCGGCATGTTCGGCGCCACTGTCGGGATCTCGACCGCCGTCGGGCCAGTACTCGGCGGCGTGATCCTCGCCGTCTTCGGTGACCCGGAAGGCTGGCGCTGGGTCTTCTACGTGAACGTGCCCATCGGGATCCTGGCGTTCACCCTGGCACTGAGATGGCTTCCGAAAGCGGAGAAACCGGCGAGAAGCCTGCGGGGCGAGATCGACTTCGTCGGCATCATGCTGCTGGGTGTCGCCGTGCTCGGAGTGCTGCTTCCGTTGATCGAATCCGAACAAGGCGGTCTCAGCAGCCTGTGGTGGCTGTTCGTCGTCGCGGTGGTCTTCGGCTTCGCGTTCGTGCGCTGGGAGCGCTCGATGGTGCGGCGCGGTCGTCCGCCACTGCTGGACACGCGGCTGTTCACCGGCACTCCCGGATACGCCACGGGTGCCGCCGTCGGCGCGCTGTACTTCAGCGGGTTCACCGGGATGTGGCTCGTCTTCGCCATCTTCTTCCAACAGGGGCTCGGTTACACGCCCTTGCAGTCCGGGCTCGCCGTCACCTCCTTCGCTCTCGGCTCCGCCGTCTCGGCGGCGGTCGCGGGACGGCTGGTACCGAGATGGGGTCGCAAGCTCACCGTCACCGGGCTGGTCATGGTGATCTCCGGGATGGTCACGGTCGCCGTCCTCGCCGGTCAGGATCCCGGTTCCGCGGCGGGCTGGTGGTTCGCGTTCCCCTTGCTCGTCGCCGGTGTCGGCGGCGGCATGGTCATTTCGCCGAACACCACGCTGACCCTGGAATGCGTGCCGACGTCGATGGCGGGAGTGGCCGGGGGCGCGTTGCAGACCGGGCAGCGGATCGGCACCGCGATCGGCACGGTCGTCCTGGCGTCGGTCTTCCACGCGGTACTCGGCGCGAACGGCGGCTACCCGTCGGCGCTGACGGCGGCGATGCTGTGCGCCGCGGGATTGACCTGTTCGGCGCTTCTCCTCGCCGTGATCGAACTCCGTGCGCGCCGGAAGCGTCGTTCGCTCACCGAGCGGGAAGAAGCCACCAGGGCAGGCGCCGACAGCCAACGCGGCTGAGTCACCGGAGCGTGTCATTGACTACGGTCGGCAAGACCCGATGCTCCATCCGAGTGACGGAGCTAGTCAGCCCCTGGCGCTACTCAGAGCAACCGGGTACACCTTACGGAGCCTTCACTGCTGTGTCTTGGCTACCGACAGTGGTATTTCTGTCGATCGATCGGGGATGGATCGATCGGTGGGAGCGACCGTGGCGAGTCCGGAGTTCTCTGGAATGGACACCCATGGTCAAGAGCCGGTGGACGGCCGTCGGCGTCCGCGGGGGACCGTTCGGCGGCAGCCGGTTCGCGTCCACTGACAGCCGAGCCCTGTGAAGCACTCGCGCGGGTGGGTCCGGCAGGGACGCCTGGGGAGGTGCACCCCGGCCTGGACCCACCCGCCGCGCGCTCTCCGTCCTGTGTGAACCGCTTCGGGCTGCGAAGATCTTCGCGAGTTCGAGATTTGCGGAGGAGCACCGATGGCGGAGAGTTCTGAGGGGCGGAGTCGCCTGCGGGTCTGGTACCGGCCGATGACGTCGCGGAACAGCGACGAAGGGCACCGGGTCGCGACGCCGCTGGAGCTGTTGTTCGACCTGTGTTTCGTGGTCGCCGTCGCGCAGGCCGCGGCGGGCCTGCACCACGCGATCGCCGAAAACCACATCGGTGAAGGCGTGCCCAGCTTCGGGATGGTGTTCTTCGCGATCTGGTGGGGCTGGCTGAACTTCAGCTGGTTCGCCTCGTCGTTCGACACCGACGACGTCCCGTATCGCCTGGTGACGCTGGTGCAGATCGCCGGAGGGCTGACCGTCGCCGCCGGCGTCTCGTCGGCCTTCGAACGCGACTTCACGATCATGGTGATCGGCTACGTCCTGATGCGGCTCGCGATGGTCGTCCAGTGGCTCCGTGCCGCCAGGACCGACCCGGAGTGCCGTCCCGCCGCGTTGCGCTACGCCGTGGGAATCTCGATCGTGCAGGTCCTCTGGATCGTGCGCCTCGCGCTGCCCGAGTCCCTCGGGTTGCCCTCGTTCTTCGTGCTCCTGCTCGCCGAACTCGCCGTGCCGATGATCGCCGAGCGCCGGAGGCCGACCAGCTGGCATCCGCATCACATCGCCGAACGCTATGGCCTGTTCACGATCATCGTGCTGGGTGAATCCATCCTCGGCGCGACCACCGCGGTCAAGGAAGGCCTGGACGAGGGCGAGCACACCGGCAGCCTGATCTCGCTCGCCGCCGCTGGGCTCGTGCTGGTCTTCTCCTTGTGGTGGCTGTACTTCGACCAGCCTGGACACGTCCGGCTCTCGAAGGCGAAGAACCTGTTCACCGTCGCGAGCTGGGGTTACGGGCACTACCTGATCTTCGCCTCGGCGGCCGCGCTCGGCGCCGGCCTCGAAGTCGCCGTCGACTACGACACCCACACCGGGCATGTGGCCCCGCTGCCCGCCGCGATGGCGACGACCGTGCCCGTCGCGATCTATCTACTGAGCGTCTGGCTGATGCACATCGGGCCCACCAACGAATGCCGTCCGATCGCGATCGGCTTCCCGGTGACCGCGGTGCTCGTCCTCGCCGCGTCGTTCACGCCGGCGCCCATCCACATCACCGCGCTGCTCGCCGCCGCGCTCGTCGCGCTAACCGTGCTCGCCACCCACGGCGAGCCCGTGCCCGGCGAGAGCCGGATCGACGCAGGTCAGAGCCCCGGCGCGAAAAAAGGGACCCCCCTGTAAACCCCGGTTTCGGGCCGTGTAATGTTCTCTTCGTCGCCAGGGAAACCGAGCGGCCGCCGGGAACACGAACCAAGCTCCCACCAGATGGTGGTAGAGTGGGTGGTCCCGAACCGGAGAGGTAACTCTACCCCGCTGAGACGGCAGTTTCGAGCAGGTGCTAGAGTGTGCTCCGGACAAAAGCCAAGAAATAACTGCTTCGGATAAGGCCGCGTGACCGCGGTGCGATCTGGGGTGTGTTGCTTGAGAACTCAACAGTGTGCTAGTGAACTAAGCCAGTAGAGCTTATGTATTTGAACCTCGTTTGAGGTTCCTTTGAGAGCATGAAAAT
>NZ_JBVKAE010000036.1:0-74535 GCF_055598845.1 Amycolatopsis sp. NPDC039088
GCTCACCGGAACCCCACGCGCCACCACACGAACCAGCCCGATCCGCCACCTCGCCCTAGCCCCAGCCGCCTGACCAGAGAAAACCAACAGCATCATTCAACGTCCTAATTCCTTCATGGACGTCGGCCTGCGCCATGACGAAGAGGTCTCCGACCAGCAAGATTTCGACTTTGCCGGGACCCTGACTCTCAAGGTAGGGAAGGAGGCCTTCACGGACTTCCTTGATCGGCCCCAGGGGCCACTCACGAGGCGAGCAGGGTCCGGGCCAGTGCGACGGTCGAGAGCCCGGCGACCTCGAGCGCCTCGGTGTTCCGCAGTGACCGGCTCAGCACGAACGCCCCTTCGAGGCTGTTCACCAGCGCGATCGTGAGCTGCCGCGCGGCCGCGGGTTCGAGGCCGTACTTGCCCAGCTTCCCGGTTCCCGCTTCGATCCACGCCGTGAAGACGTCGGCCGTCGCGACCCGCAGTTTTTCGTTGGTACTGGCGACCTCGAGCGCGACGGTCGCGATGGGGCAGGCGTCGGCGTAATCGGTCTCGCGGAGTGTTTCGGCGGCGCTGGCGAAGCACGCCTCGATCCCGTGGATCAGGTCCGGCTCGTCGGCGAAGAAGATGTCGAACAGCGCCAGGTACATCATCCCGGAGGTGCGGATGACCTCTTCGCCGAGTTGCTCCTTGCCGCCGGGGAAGAAGTGGTACAGCGAGCCGAAGGGCGCGTTCGCGGCCTCGACGATCTGCTTCACCCCGGTGCCGGTGTACCCGTTCCGCCGGAGCAGTTCGGCGCCGGCGTTGACGATACGTTCCCTGGTCCCTGTCACCCAGCCATGATAGAGCGTTCTATCAAGTGGCGTTCTCACCCCTGAAACGTGAAAGATACTCACTTCTATTGTGGACGGAGGTGTGATCTTGTCAGGATCGGCGGGGAATCCAACGACGGATCACGAGGTCGCCATGCGCCGTACCGCCCGTTTCGCCATCGCCGCCCTGCTGGCGGTCATCTCTTTAGTGAGTTTCGGGACCTCGGCGAGCGCCGCCGAGACGCCTTCCTTTCGCAAGTACGTCGCACTCGGCGACTCGTACACCGCGGGGCCGTTGATCCCGTGGCAGCAGGCGAGCTGGTGCTTTCGCTCGAACAACAACTACCCGGCGTGGCTCGCCACGAAGCTCGGCCTCTACTACAAGTCCGGCGCGTTCACCGACGTCAGCTGCTCGTCGGCGGACACGACGAACATGACCAGCCCGCAGACGGTGCCTTCGGCGAGTCTCGCGCTCGGATCCGCGCCGCCGCAGTTCGACGCGCTGACCCTGGACACCGATCTGGTGACCATCGGGATCGGCGGCAACGACTACGGCGTCTTCGGCAGCTTGATCTACACCTGCCCGGGCTTGCGCGACGACGATCCGACCGGCTCGCCCTGCAAGGACCACTTCACCATCGACGGCACCGACACGCTGCTCGCGGCGATCGCGAACACCCAGCGGAACCTCGAACGCGTCGTCAAGGGTGTCCGCGAACGTTCGCCCGCCGCCACCATCGTGCTGGTCGGTTATCCGCGCATCGTGCCGTCGTCGGGCTACTGCCCCAGCGTGGTGCCGTTCGCCGGCGGCGACTACGCCTGGGCGGACCAGGTCGAGCGCGCGCTCAACAAGGCGGTGTCGACCGCCGCCCGTAAGCAGGGCGCCCGCTACGTCGACACCTACGGGCCGAGCCGCGGCCATGACGCCTGCGCCGGTGACGCGGCCTGGGTCAGCGGCAAGGACACCAACCTCTTCCGCGCGGTCGCCTACCACCCGTACGCGGCGGGCATGAAGGCCGAGGCCGACCTGATCTTCAAGGCGCTGGGCGGAACCACCGCGGCGACCACGAAGGCTCCGGACGCGCGGAACGCCACGACTCCGGACGAACTCCAGCGCAAGGCCGCCGCGGCGGGGCTTGTCCCGCGGTCCTAGTCGCCCTCCTTCCTTGGTAGAGCATCCGGCGCGACCTGCGGCCGATGTCCGCGCGGTATGCCGCGTCCTAGCGTCGGGAGCCGTGGGGAATCCAAGGAAGAACGGGGAAAAGATGAAACGGCTCATGGCCGTCGGGATGCTCCCGGTGATCGTGAGCGGGCTGCTCGCCGGAGCCACACCGGCTTCGGCGAGCAGCCCGGCTCACTATGCCGACCAGAAGCTGGCGTGGCATGCCTGCGCGGAGGAGGAGCTGATCTCGTTGCCGCCGGGCACCGACATCGGCGGCCTCGAATGCGCGACCTATCGCACGCCTCGCGATTGGGATCGCCCGCACGAGCGGCAGGACCTGACCATCGCGATCAGCAGGCTGAAGTCGACCGGGCCGTCGACGGCCTCGTTGCTCACCAATCCCGGCGGACCGGGTGGCGCCGGCCGGTGGCAGCCGACGATGTTCCGCGGGCAGGCGAAGCTGCGCGAACATCAGGACATCATCGGCATTGACGTCCGGGGGACCGGCAAGAGCACCAACGTCACCTGCCGGGGAGCCGTCGCCGCCATCCGGCAGCTGGACCCGCGCGATCGCGATCCGCGCAACCTGGACCAGATCCTCGCCAACGCCGAGCACGCGGCCAAGAGCTGCCGGAACGCCAACGGCGAACTCGGTCCGCTGATCACCACGTATCAGACGATCAGGGACTTCGACCTGCTCCGGGCGCTGCTCGGCCGGGAGAAGATCAACTGGGTCGGCTACTCGGGCGGCACCTGGCTGGGGGCGCACTACGCGCAGCAGTTCCCTCAGCGGACGGGGCGGTTCGTGCTGGATTCCTCGACGGAGTTCACCACGGACTGGCAGAAGACGTTCGACCGGCAGCCGGTCGGCTTCGAACGACGCTGGCGGCAGGACTTCCTGCCGTGGATGGCACGATACGACGCCAAGTACCACTTCGGCACCAGTGGTGAAGAGGTCCGGCAGACCTACGAGCGAGTGCGTTATGCCTTGTCCCGCCACCCGATCGACGGGAAGGGGCAGATGGAACTCGATACCGCCATCATCTACATGCTCTACAAGAAGGCCGTGTTCCCGGCACTGGCCGACTTGCTGGTCAAGATCCGGGCTGCGGTGGTGAACGGGGCACCGGAACAGGCCAAGGCCGACGCCCGTGCCGCGGCGAAGAACGCGGGTGACTTCTCCGACGCGCAGGACGCCACCTTCTGGAACACAGTCTGTGGTGAAGGGCGCTTCATCGGCACCCGCGAGTCGCTGATCCGCGGGTCCCAGCGGAACCTCGACCGCGGCCTGCTCCTGGCGGGCGGTGGCACGTTGAACGCCTCGGTCTGCCTGTTCTGGGACAAGGAACCCCGCCCGCTGCCGAAGCTGGACGGCAAAGGTGTCCCGCCGGTGCTCATCGTCCATTCCGAGCACGACCCGGCCACGGCGATCGAGGGCGCCAGGCGGGCACACGCGAAGTTCGCGAACTCGCGGATGCTGACCGTGACCGGTGAAGGCGACCACGGGCTCTACGCGGACGGGAACCCCGCGGTGGACGAGATCGTGAACGCCTACCTGGTCGACGGGATCGTCCCCGCCGACCAGAGCGTCCCCGGGATGCCGCTGCCCGTGCCCTAGAAAGCGGCGAGGGTGTGCCAGGCCAGACCGGCGTCCTCCGCGTCGTCGCGAAGGACCACACCCTCGATCAGGCCGTACGGACGGTCGGCGGCGTAGAAGACCTCGTTGTCGTTCTTCAGTCCGAACGGCGACAGGTCCACCAGGAAGTGGTGCTTGTTCGGCAGGGAAAGCCGGACTTCGGCGACCTCTTCGCGCTCCTTGAGCACAGCCTCTCCCATCGCGTACAGCGTCTGCTGCAGGGAGAGGCTGTGCTTGTCCGCGAAGGTCTCCAGCAGGATCCGCCGGACCTCGGCGTGGCTCGCGGCCCAGTCGATCCCCTCGCCCTGGTAACGCCAGCGCGCGGTCACCGCGGTCGCGAGGATCCGGTCGTTCGTCTCGGCCAGTGTCGTGTACTTGTCGCGCGGGAAACCGTGGAACTCCGAGCCGGTCGACTTGAGTACCACGAGATCGTCCAAACCGGACACAACCCACGCCTGACCGTCCTGAATGGTCACCGCGGTGGTGCGCTTTTCGCTACCGGCCTGGGAGAACGCGTGATCGTGGCCGGAGATGCGGTTCCAGCCGTGCTCGTCGATCAGAATCCTGGCGCCCGAGATGTGTTCGAACGAGTCGACGAAATGCCGCCCGAGGCGCAGGGCGAAGTCCTCGATCTCGCCGACCGGGGCCTCCTTGGCGAAGGCGTAGACGGTGTTCTTCTGGGTGTCGGTCGCGACGACGTCGGCGTTGTCGCCGGTCAGATGGGTGGCCGCGAGGTCGCCGCGCAGCGACGTCGAAACGGTGAGGTCCTTGAGGTGGTGGACACTGCCCTCGCGCCGGACGGTGACGAGCCGGACTTCGGCCTTGCCGTACTGGTTGGGGCCCAGGGTGATGGCCACGGGCGATCAGCTCCCTCGATAGGTGGAATACGCGAACGGGCTCAGCAGCAACGGCACGTGGTGGTGCTCGGTCCCGTCGGCGACGCGGAAGGTCAGGGTGATTTCGGGGAAGAACGCGTCCGGGCCGAGGTGGGCGCCGGTGTCGAAGACCAGCCGGTACACCCCGGGTTCGAGGGTCTCCGGGCCGAGGTCGCGGATCCGGCCGTCGGCGTCGGTCCGCCCGTCGGCGACGGGTTCGCCCGCGCCGGTTTCGAGCCGGACCCCGACGCCCGCCGCCGGTCGTCCCGCGGCGGTGTCGAGGATGTGCGTGGTCACGAGGCTCATGCCGTCACCGCCTTCTCCAGCCGCAACGCGGCGATCTTGGCCAGCTCTTGTCCGGCCACTTCGAGTTCCTTCTCGGGGTCGTTCGACTGCCGCGACCGGAGGTTCTCCAGCAGTTCGGCGCCGCTCCGGCCGCTCGCGCACACCAGGAAGACGTGCCCGAACGTCGCTTCGTACTCGGCGTTGGCCGCGGCGAACTCGCGCGCCGCGTCACCGTCCACACCGGACTGCTCCGACCGCGACCAGCCTGCTTCGGTGCTCTTGCCGTCCGCTTTCTCCCCGATCCGGGGATGGGCGGCCATCGCCTGCCGGA
The DNA here is from genome assembly GCF_055598845.1 of Amycolatopsis sp. NPDC039088. Classification (NCBI taxonomy): domain Bacteria; kingdom Bacillati; phylum Actinomycetota; class Actinomycetes; order Pseudonocardiales; family Pseudonocardiaceae; genus Amycolatopsis; species Amycolatopsis sp. NPDC039088. Next base: position 5,084 of record NZ_JBVKAE010000036.1, read on the forward strand.
TCTCCTCCGGGCGCAATGGGGTGAGCGCCTCGGCCATGGCGAGCAGGGCGGTGAGGTCGGCGTAGGGGCGCCTGGCCAGCAGGGTTTCCACCCAACGCGGGACGTCGAGGCAGGCGGTCAGCACTGGCCGGACGTCCTGTGCGGGCGCCTGGTTGAACTCTCGGATGGTCAGCGGCACGGGAACCGACGGTACGGCGACGGATCCACCGTCGTCAACATTTTGTTGAAATCGCCCTTCAGTCTTGGTCGCGGTTGAGGTAGTTGTAGACCGTGAACCTCGTGACCCCCAGTGCCTCGGCGACGGTCGACACCGATTTGCGGAGGCCGAACGCGCCGCGTTCCTTGAGCAGCCGCACCGCACGCTGCTTGGCGGCGCGGTCGAGGGTGTCGAGCTTGCCGCCGAGTTCGCGTTCGACGTCGCCGATGAGGCGGGCCAGTGCACTGTGCAGCTCGACGGCGGGCTCACTCGTGTCGTCGCCGACCTGGCGGAGCTGCAGCGTCACGCGGGTCGCGCCGCCGTCCAGTGCCGCCCTGGCGATGGCGGGGAGCGCGTCGAGCAGGGTGTCGGCGTCACCGCGGACGAGGGTGCCGAGCGGACCGAAGTCGGTGGAGAGCCCCGCGTCCTCCGCCTTGTCGCGTGCTTTGACGGCATGCTCGGGTGGCGGGCCCTCGCCGTGGAACGGCTCGCTGGTGAACTCGGCTTCTAACTGCACCAAGCGAAGGTAGCGCCGCCCGGGCTCATTGACGAGCACAGTGGCCAGAGTTAATGTCGGAGTGTGAAACCTCGATTCCACTCAGTGGAAGTTGGAGGCTTTAATGGACTTGGTGATCAAGGCCGCCAGGGCGATCACCGTCGCCGGTGAGGTCCCCGCGACGGTCGGCGTCGAAGGCGGCCGCATCGTCGCGGTGGAACCCGCCGGAGCCGCGCTCGACGGCGATCGGGTGCTCGAACTCGGTGAGGACGTCGTCCTGCTGCCGGGTCTCGTGGACACCCACGTCCACGTCAACGATCCCGGCCGCACCGAATGGGAGGGCTTCGCTTCGGCGACGCGCGCGGCCGCGGCGGGCGGGGTCACCACGATCGTCGACATGCCGCTGAACAGCCTGCCGCCGACGGTCGACGTCGCGTCGCTGGAGGTGAAGCGCAAGACCGCCGAGGGCCGCGTGCACGTCGACGTCGGATTCTGGGGCGGCGCGATCCCGGGCAATCTCGCGGAGCTGCGCGGGCTGCACGAGGCCGGGGTGTTCGGCTTCAAGTCCTTCCTGCTGCATTCCGGCGTCGACGAGTTCCCGCCACTGGACGCGCGCGGGCTCGAAGAGGCGATGACCGAACTGCGGACCTTCGACGGCATGATCATCGTGCACGCGGAGGACTCCGAGGCGATCGATCACGCGCCCGACCCGCACGGCGAGAAATACGACGACTTCCTGCGGTCGCGTCCGCGTGGCGCGGAGAACGTGGCGATCGCCCAGGTCATCGAACTCGCCAGGAAAACCGGTGTACGCGCGCACATCCTGCATCTGTCCTCTTCGGACGCGCTGCCGATGGTCGAGAGCGCGCGGCGGGAAGGTGTCCGGCTGACCGCCGAGACCTGTCCGCACTACCTGAGTTTCACCGCGGAGGAGATCGGCGACGGCGCCACGCAGTTCAAGTGCTGCCCGCCGATCCGTGAGGCGGGCAACCGTGAACTGCTGTGGCGCGGGCTCGCGGACGGCGTCATCGACTGTGTGGTGACCGACCATTCGCCGTGCACACCCGAGCTGAAACGCTTCGACAGTGGTGATTTCGGGCTCGCCTGGGGTGGGATCGCCGGACTGCAGCTCGGGCTGCCCGCGGTCTGGACGCAGGCGCGGCAGCGTGGCTTCGGGCTCACCGACGTCGTCCGCTGGATGGCCGAACATTCGGCCAAGCAGGCGGGAATGCGCCGAAAGGGTCATCTCGCGCCCGGCTACGACGCCGACTTCAGCGTGTTCGCGCCCGACGAGGCGTTCGTCGTCGACGTCGCGAAACTGAAGCACCGCAATCCGGTCAGCGCCTATCACGGGCGTCCGCTCGCCGGTGTCGTCCGGAGCACGTGGTTGCGTGGCGAGGAGATCACCGGTGACGACCCGGCAGGCGTCCTGCTGACCCGGGGTGACTGCTGAGATGGGAGAGACCGTGAACGACCGTCCTGAGTGGACAGCACTGCCCGACCTGGCCTCGCGCAAGTTCGGCGGGACCGTGATGTGGGCGACGGACGAGTTGTTCGCCGAGAAGGAGAACCTGGTCAACCCCTGGACGCCCGCGCACCGGGCGGAGACCTTCGGGCCCAAGGGGCAGGTCTACGACGGCTGGGAGACCCGGCGGCATCGTGAGCCCGGTGACGACCAGGCCATCGTCCGGCTCGGGCTGGCGGGCGGGATCACCGGCGTCATCGTCGACACCGCTTTCTTCAAAGGGAACTACCCGCCCTTCGTCTCGGTCGAGGCGTGCGCGGCCGAGGGATACCCCAGCGCGGCCGAACTGTCCGAAATGGACTGGGACGTCCTGGTGAAACGCGGCGCGGCCGCGGGGCACACGGAGAACTTCTTCGAGATCGGCGGGAGCAAGCGCTACACCCACGTCCGGCTGACCATGCATCCCGACGGCGGGGTGGCCCGCCTGCGGGTGCACGGCACGCCGATCCCGGATCCGCGCCTGCTGGATCCGGGTGCGCTCGACCTCGCGGCGCTGGAGAACGGCGCGGTGGTCACCGGATGCAGCAACATGTTCTATTCCTCGCCGAACAACCTGTTCTCACCGGGGCTGGCGGCGCATCAGGCCGAGGGCTGGGAGACGGCGCGGCGCCGGGACGACGGGAACGACTGGGTCACCGTCCGGCTCGCCGGCGCGGGAATCGTCCGGTTCGCCGAGCTGGACAACAGCAACCTCAAGGGCAACGCGCCGGGCTGGGCGGCGTTGAGCGGGCGGGACGGCGACGGCGAGTGGGCCGAGCTGCTGCCGAAGACGCGCCTGCAGCCGGACACCCGGCACCGGTTCGCGCTCGCCGAGGGACCTGAGGTGACCGAGGTGCGGCTCGACATCTATCCCGATGGCGGCATGGCGCGCCTGCGCCTCTTCGGTGCCCTGACCGATCGAGGCCGTGCCGACGTCGCTTCGCGCTTCGAGGCCTCGCGCTCCTGATGCGAAACGCGGGGTCAGGGGCGCGCGCCCGGCCGGTTCAGGTACGCGGAGAACGCCGAGAGGACGATACCCACCGAGAAGATCGCGGTGAGCCACCACGCGCCGCCGATGGACAGGTTCCACACCAGGGCACCCGCCATGAGCAGTGCCATGACGATGTTCCTGAGCTGCAGCGGCGTCGGTTTGGCCATGGGGCCACCTTCTCACGCGGCCGGATTTTTTCGAGCGGCGGGCAACCCCGTGGGTGTGACATGCGTAAGCGACATGTCAACTTCACCCACTCCCTGGGGAGATCGAAGTGCAGACCCGAACCCGAAGAATCCTGTGGCGGGGCCTCGTGCTGTTCGCCGCGTGTCTGGCCGGGAGCGCCGTGTTCGCCGCTCCCGCGCAGGCGACGTCGCCCGAATCCGTGGCGCGCTCGCAGAACAAACCGGTGGAGATGCTCTCGGAACGCACCGAGAACTCGTCCACCTTCGCCAATCCCGACGGCTCCCGCACCACCCAGGTGCACGGCGGTCCGGTCCACGTCCGCCGCGGCGGTGACTGGGTCCCGGTCGACCTCACCCTGGCGAAGAGTGCCGACGGCCTGATCCGGTCGAAGGCGCATCCCCGTGATCTCGTGCTGACCGGTGCGACCGGCAAGAGCGGGGATCTCGCCTCTGTACAGAGCAGGGACGGGAAGGTCGCCCTGCAGTATCCGAGCGCGCTGCCCGAGCCGGTCCTGACCGGTGAGGTCGCCACCTATCCGGAGGTCCAGCCCGGCGTCGACCTGCAGGTCAAGGCCACCCGGACCGGCTTCGAGCAGTTCTTCGTCGTCAAGCGGCGGCCCGACCGCGCGCTGAAGTTCGCCCTGCCGCTGCGAGCCACCGGCCTCACCACACGCACCGACACCGACGGCAACACGCAACTGGTCACCGCGTCCGGCACGGTGGTCGGCAGCGTGCCGGCCGCCGAGATGTGGGACTCGCGAATCGACCAGCGCAGCGGCGACCCCGCCGCGAAGGTGAAGGTCGGGAAGGTGGTGGCCGCCAAGGAACGCGGCACCCTCGGCCTCGACGTGACACCGGACGCGGGATATTTCGAAGACCCGGCGCGGGCCTACCCGGTCATCGTCGACCCCGGTGTCTCGGTGTGGACGAACTTCGACACCTTCACGCAATCGAACATCGCGACCACCGACCAGTCGGGTGCCACCGAGCTCCGCATCGGCACCTTCGACGGCGGAGCCACGAAGGCCCGGTCGTATCTCCACTTCGACGTGTCGCGATTCCGCGGCGCCGAGATCGAATCGGCCACGTTGGCGTTGTGGGGCAACCATTCCTTCTCGTGCTCGCCGCGGAACTGGGAGATCTGGGACACCGCGCCGGTCGGCACGGGCACCCGCTGGGCGAACCAGCCGCAGCCCCTCACCCGGTGGGCGACGACGAACGCGACCCGCGGTTACAGCTCGGCCTGCGCGGCGGACTGGGTCCGGACCCCGATCGGGAACCTGGTCGGCGCCTGGGCGGGCGCGGGGACCGCGACCGGTTCGATGGTGCTGAAGGCGGAGGACGAGTCGGATTCGTTCGGCTGGAAGAAGTTCTCGTCCAGTGAGGGTGGTAAGTCGCCGTACATCGAGGTGACCTACCGGAACCAGCGGCCGAACCCGGCCGCCGGCCACGACATCTCGGACCGGGTCGACTCCGGCGGTGTCACCTACACGAAGTCCCTCACCCCGACGCTGCGTTTCACGCCGACGGACCCTGACGGTGGCAACGTCACCGCCGTCTTCTACATCTACGAAGGCGAAACGATGATCGCGGACTACTGGGCGTGGGACGTCCCCTCCGGTACCGCCGCGACCTGGACGGTGCCGCCGGGATTGTTGCAGGAGAACCACAGCTATCGGTTCCGCGCCACCACGTTCGATCCTGGCGGAGAGTTCGGCGACGACGCCTGGGTCTCGCTGCAAGCGGTGTCGAGCGGGCTCTACGCCGACGTCGCCGCGTGTGGCTGGAACAACGGGACCAAGGTGCAGCAGTGGCCGTCGAACGGCGCGGACTGCCAGAAGTTCTTCCCGTGGGGCACCGGTGACGGCTTCTACCAGTTCCGTGCCAAGCATTCCGGGCAGGTACTGGACAACACCGGCTGCAGTACGGCCAGCGGGAACCCGGTGACCACTTACGACCGCGTCGCGGGCGCTTGTCAGAAGTGGACGATCGAACCGCAGGGCGTCGGCACCGGGGTGTATCGGTACGCCGTCCAGAACGCGGGCAAGCTGCTGGACCAGGGCTGCACCGGGACCCAAGGGGCACCGCTGTTCATCTGGGACCGGATCCCCGGACGCGGCTGCCAGAACTGGCGGATGCCGGTTTCCCCGGCGAACGGCGTCACGGTGCAGTGGCTGCCGTTCACGGTGAACACAGCGGCCGAGTAGGGCGACGCTAGGGGGCGGACTGGCGTCGTGAGCTGATCACGCCGGTGTTGAAACCGGCGAGATGGAGCCCACCGGCGAACCGGGCGTGCTCGATCTTGACGCAGCGGTTCATCACGACGTCCAGTCCGGCCCCCTTGGCCTGATCGGCGACAGGTTCGTGCCACAGGCCCAGCTGCAGCCAGAGCGTGCGCGCCCCGGCCTTGACGACCTCCTCGGCGACGCCGGGGAGGTCGTCGTGTTTGCGGAACACGCTGACCAGGTCGACCCCGCCGGGTACGTCGGCCAGTGACGGGTACACCGGCTGTCCGAGAAGCTCGTCCAGCCGCGGGTTCACGAAGTTGACCTGGTACTTGCTGGACGAGAGCAGGTACGTCGCGACGAAGAAGCTCGGCCGGGCCGGATTGTTCGAGGCGCCGACGATGGTCACCGATTTCGTCCGCGAAAGGATGCGGCGGCGCTCGACCGCGCCGACGTCGTAACTCATCCCGCCACCGCCTTGCCGAGTGCCTGATCGAGATCCCACAGGATGTCGTCGACGTCTTCCAGCCCGATCGACAGGCGGATCAGGTCCGGGCCGACACCCGCCGCGCGCAGCTGCTCTTCCGAAAGCTGCTGATGGGTGGTGGACGCCGGATGGATGACCAGCGTCCGCGCGTCGCCGACGTTCGCCAGATGCGACAGCAGCTCCACGGAGTTCACGAACGTCTCGCCCGCCCCACGACCGCCGTCGACGCCGAACGAGAACACCGCGCCCGGCCCGGCGGGGAGGTACTTCTTCGCGCGGTCGTGATGCGGATGATCGGGCAGTCCCGCGTAGTTGACCCAGGCCACCCGCGGATCCGCCGCGAGGTACTCGGCGACGGCTCGCGCGTTGGCGACGTGGGCGTCCATCCGCTGCGGCAGGGTCTCGACCCCTTGCAGCAGCAGGAAGGCCGAATGCGGGGAGAGGACGGCGCCGATATCGCGCAACTGCTCGGCACGGAGCCGGGTGCAGAAGGCGTACTCGCCGAAGTTCTCCCAGTACTTGAGGCCGCCGTAGCTCTCGACGGTCTCGGTCATCCGCGGGAACTTTCCGTTACCCCAGTCGAATTTCCCGGATTCGACGACGACCCCGCCCAGCGTGGTCCCGTGCCCGCCGAGGAACTTCGTCGCCGAATGCAGCACGATGTCCGCGCCGTGTTCGATGGGGCGGCACAGGTACGGCGTCGCGAGGGTGGCGTCGACGACCAGCGGGATGTCGTGTGAGTGCGCGAGTTCCGCCAGCGCGGCGATGTCGGCGATCCCGCCGCCCGGATTGCCGATGATCTCGGTGAAGACCAGTTTCGTCCGGTCGGTGATCGCGGCCGCGTAGTCCTCGATGCGGTCTCCGCTGACGAAGGTGGTCTCGATGCCGAAGCGGCGCAGCGTCCCGGTGAGCTGCGTGACCGTCCCGCCGTAGAGCCCACCGGCGGAGACGATGTGGTCGCCCGCCTCGGCGAGCGCGGAGAAGGTCAAGAACTCCGCTGCCTGACCACTGCTGGTGGCGACACCGCCGATCGCGCCTTCGAGGCTGGCCAAGCGTTCCTCGAAGGCCGCGACCGTCGGGTTGCCGATGCGGCTGTAGATGTTGCCGTACTTCTGCAGCGCGAACAGGTTCGCCGCGTCGGCCGCGTCTTCGAACACGAAGCTCGTGGTCTGGTAGATGGGCACGGCGCGGGCGCCGGTCGCCGGATCGGGCGTCCCGCCCGCGTGCAGGGCGCGGGTGCGGAAGCCCCAGGTGCGTTCACTCATCGCACCCGACGCTACCTCGCGTCCCACCCCGTGACCATCGTTCCCAGCACGTGACACCTAGCCGCTACTTGCGGTCCAGGGTGATCACGCTGCCCGGCCGGTGCCCGTTCCGGCGCGGGGTCACCGGCCGCGGTTCGGCGCGGGACACCGCGACCCCGGCCGGCCGCTGCCTGTCGGCGGGCAGCACCTCACGCGAGTTCGTCCGGTCGGCCAGCCGCAGGGACTGCGCCGAGGTCAGCCATTCCTCGGCGGGCTCCGCTATTTCGAGCAGCAGCGCCTCGAACTCCGACCGGGTGGTCTCGAGGATGTGCGGTGCCGCCAGCCAGCGCAGCACCTGGCGCCCGGTGACGGCCATCCGCTGGCGCGGCGAGGACACCAGCCGCTGGTCGAAGTAGCGGATCAGCACCTCGTCCACGGTATCCCAGGCGTTGGCCGCGCCGAAGAGATCCAGCACGTCCTCGGAGCCGAGGATCTTGAACGCCTCCGTCAGCAGCTGCATGACCTCGACCCGCAGCACGTTCAGGTGACCGTACGAGGTGAACTTCAGGTTGTTCCGCAGGTCGAGCCCGCTTCGCCGGACCACCGCGACACTACCGAAGCTCGGGTCGTACGCGCGTTCCCGTACGACGTCGGAGATCCGCTTGTCCCGCCAGAACAACGCGACCTGGTTGCCGAACTGCGTGAACAGCTGGTGGAAATCGGTGTTCGGCCGCGAGTTCGCCGAGCCGAGTCCCTTGCCGTAGCCGAGCACGCGCCGGTACGCGCTGATGCGGTCCCGCCGGGTGTAGCGCAGCACGTCACGCCGGTCGAACCGGTACAGGCCGAACGCGCCGGGCCCGTCCGAAAGCCGGATGGCGCCGCCCTGGAACAGCTCCTGCAGCTTCTGCACCACGCGGAACACGCCGATCCGTTCGTGCTGGTACAGGTAGTACAGATCGCCGACCGCGATGACCCGTTCCGAGGCGACCGTCTCGTCGTAGGCGTCGACACCCGGCGGCATCGCCGTCGCCCCGAGGTCCGCGGCCGAACCGTCGCCGAGACCGACGAGCTGCGCGATCCCGCCGTCCGCGGGCCCCGGTTTGCCACGTTGTTCGGCCTCGACCGCGGTGAGCATGTCGTCCAGCTGTTTGAGGACCGCGTCGCCGAGTTTCGGATCGCTGCCCAGTTCGTTGGCGAGCTTCCCGGCGACTTGCCCGCGCAGGGCCGCGACCCGGTCGAAGAGTTCCCGGTATTCCTTTTCCGTGCCCATCGTCTTCCTCCCGTACGGGTCCGGCTACTGCCCGGTCCGCTTGCGCGTGGTCCGGGGTTTCGGCGGTTCCTCCGCCTCGGGTGGTGTCGGAGGCGTCGGCTCCGGCATGAGCTGCGGAGTGGGCGGCGCCGGTGGATTCGGATCGGACGGCGACGGCAAGCCGTCCCGTCCGATCGGCCCGGCGATCCGGACGACCTCCTGCAGGTGATCGTCGAGTTCGTCGATGGCCCGCTGGACGCGCGAGCTGAAGAAGCCCGGAGGCAGCGACGCGCGGAAGTTGCCCGGCACGTCCCCGTTCGGACCGCCGGTGTTCTGCCGGGGAAGGTTCGTCACGATCCGCTGCAGCCGCCTCGCGATCTGGATGAACGACGTGCCGACGCCTTCCTTGCCCGCCGACTCGATCAGCTTGCCGCCCTCGAAGGTGGCGAACTCCCGGACCCAGCGCAGCAGCCCGCCGAGCGACATGGTCCCGCCGTCCGGATCGGGGACGCGGAGTACTTCGAGGTCCTCCTGCTGGATGAACACCGACCGCAGCATCGCGACGACTTCGTCGACCTGGGACGCCGTCGCGGCCAGCAGCTGGGAGAGCGCGACCACCGCGGGGCCGAAGAACGGCTGACCGCCGGCAGGCTGCGAGAACGGGTCGATCTTGTCGCGTGCGTCCTGCCAGCCCCGGAACAACGAGACCACCCAATCCACCAGTGTGATGAAGGAGGTCTGGATCCGTTCCTCCTCGATCGTGTTGACCTTGCCCGAGACCAGGCCGAACTCGTCCCGCAGCCGGGCGAGGTGTCCTTCCGTCCGGTCTCCGCCGCCGACGGCGAGACCACCGTTCCCGAGCAACAGCAGGAAGAGCTGATCGACCCGCGCCACGCGGATCAGCCGGCTCTCCAGCTCCTGCCGGATCTGTTCGAGGTCGTGCCGGACCAGCGCCCGGAAGCTCTCGGCGTTCTCCGGATCCGCGTCCGTCCTCAGTGGACGGAGCGAGCCGAGCAGCGCCAGCGCGTCCTTGACCGCGCTCCGTGCCCTCGCCGCGAGGGAGGCCTGCCCGCCGGTGACGTCGCCGAGATCGGCTTGGATCGCGTAGCCGCGCGGCGTCCACTGGGCCTCGGTGTGCCCTTGGACCTCTTTCAGCTCGAAACTGCCGGTCAGCGCCGCCACGAACCCCTTCGTGTCACCCTCGCGCCACTTCCAGCCGAGCATGTCGCTGATCGTCTGTTCGGCGAGTGCGCCGGGTGCCGCCGCCTGAGGTGGGTACTGCCCGGTCGACAGCGGATACGCGCTGTCGATGTCCTGTGCGCGCGGCAAGGTCGCGCCGCGGTCGTCGTTGATCGTCATCGGGTCGCCCCACATCCCTTGAATTCGGCCAGTTCCACTGCTTCACGCCAGCACCGCACCATCACGTCCTCCGCCGAGGACAAGGCGGCGGCGCAGTGGTCCACCCCGGTGTGGAAGCTCTTCGCCCAGCCCCGCCATTCCTGTTCCCGTCCGTGCACCGCGCGCAGCAGCCCGGAAACCGCGTGATGCGAACGGCACTGCCCGTCCACCCGCCGCCGCAGCTTCAGCAGCGACGACGCCGTGGTGTGCAACGCCTCGGCGCTCACGGGCCCCCGCGTCGCGCGCGTCGCGGCTTCGACCTCGCCGGTGCCATCGAGGACGACTTCGGCGAGGTGATCCGCCGCGGCGAGCCCGACGCCGACGGGCCTGTCCTCGGCGACGCTGATCTCCAGCGCCCGCCAGCACGCCGCCACCAGGTTCACTTCCTTGCCCAGCTGGGAGAATTCGGTGCGGAGGGTCATCTCGACCTCCTGCCGAGCTCTTCCATGAAGAAGCCGAAAAGCCGCTTCGGCGGGGCCATCCGCTCTTCGAGCGCGAACCGGACCGCGCCGATCAGGAACCGTTCCGGCACCACACCCGGGGACACGCCGTCGGACAGTCTTTCCGCGGCTTCCTCGATCATCGCCTGTTCCTTGGCCTCGAACCGCAGCACCTTCGCCAGGGGACGATGACCCAACGAGGGGTACGAGGTGAAGCACATCGCGTCCACCACCACCGGGATCGCCTTGTCCGCGGTCTTCAGCAACGACGGCGGCGCGTTGACCAGCTTCGCCCTCGGGTACAGCTTCCGCCACATCGCCGCGTAGGTCTCCGCGTGCCGGGTGAAACCCATGCGGCGCAACAACTCCACCGATATCTTGGCGCGGAGGTACGGCACCGGGTGCACCGCGCGCGGTGAGAACCCCGTCGTTTCGAGTTCGGTACGCCCGATGACGTCGAACAGCGAACCGACCACCGCCGGGCCGCCCAGCAGCAGCGCGGACAGATCGGCGAAGGTCTCCCGGTTCCACCTGACCCAGATACCGGTCACCTCTCGCGGCACCCCCGCCTCGACGAGCCTCGCCGCCACCTGCAACGGGATCGCCCTGGCGAGGCCGAGGTCGTTCTGCAGGTTGTGGCTCACCTCGTGCAGGACCGCGCCGAGCGTCCACGGGTTCACCAGCCGGTGGTACGGAAGCTGGATCAGGGGGAACGGATTGAGCCGGTTTCCCAGGCGCCGCAACGGGATCCCGCGGCGCGAGGTGGCCGGCCCGGATCCGGTGCGCAGGTAGCAGAACGGCGGCGGGGTCGGGATCGACCGCCAGCGCCCGACGCCGAGGTAGGCGTACTGGTAGCAGTCGAGCGCCACCCTGTCGCAGGCCACCAGCCACGGGGCGAACGCGCCCTGCCGCTGGTTGAACAGGTCGAGGTAGAAGTCCCAGACCCCTTCGGTGGCCTTGACCCAGCGTTGTGCCCGTGACTTCGCCCGCAACAGCCGGGTGAGTTCGGTCTGTCCCGGTCGTGCGGCCGCCTCTTCGGCCGCCCGGCGAGCCGAGCGGGTGGCGGTGAACAACGGACCACGCAAGGTCGCCATCGTCCGGTTGACCGCCGTGAGGTGGGCCCGGCTCGGGCCGGTCGCCGGGTCGCCGAACTCCGACCAGCGGAACGGCCGCAGCGCGTCCAGATGCCGTTCCACGTTGGTGGCCTGGGAAAGGACCCAAGCCGTCAGCTCGCCGTCTCCGGATGGCCTCGCCCGCCGGGATCCGGTGGACGAGGCCGATTCACCGGAAGCCGCGGGCGGTGCCTCAACGGCGGCGCGCACGGCCGCGCGCCTTGCCACGCCTGGCGGCGCCCGCCCGGGACCGCGACTGTGTCCGGCGCCCGCCACGGGCGGCCGGACGGTGGCGGCGCTGCTGGGGACGACCGCGGCGGCGCTGCTGGTTCCGGCGGTTCGCGGGTGCGTTCTGCACACTGTTCACGGTGTGGCCGACCAGCCTGCGCGTGACGTAGCGGGCGTTGATCGGGCGACCGTCGGCGTACCGGCGGCCGACGTCGCGCGCGGTGCGCCCGATGATCTTCGGGATATGCCGGACGGCGCGCCGGGTCGCCGGGTTCCGCCACAGCTTGCGGCCGAGGTTGACCGCGCCCCGGATCAGCTGCGGACCGTGCTTGATGATCTTCGGAGCCGCCCACTTCGCCGCCTGGAACGCCAGCGGGGCGAGCGCGCCGAGAAAGGCCTCCGCCTCGTCCTCGGTCTCCGCGTTCTCGGCCTGGAAAGCCAGCTGCGCCATCATCTCGGCGTCGCTGTAGTGCCGCCGCGCAGGATGAGCGAAGTCCTCGTCTTCGGACTCCAGTTCGAACTCGTCCTCCAGCTCGCGCACGACGGCCTCGGACTCGAATTCGTCTTCGTCCTCGTACTCGCCGTAGACCTCGTCCTCCAGCTCGTCTTCGAGCTCCTGGGCCAGCCCGCCGAGCTCGTCTTCGAACTCGTCCTCGTCTTCGAAGTCGCCCGCCAGTTCGTCCTCGAGTTCGTTTTCGAACTCGGCTTCGAGTTCACGGCTCAGCTCGTCTTCCAGCTCGCCGTCCACTGCCGCATAGCCACGGCTCATAACCGTTCTCCTCTGCTCCGGTGAAAATCCGCGATCTCCGGCGCGGTGCGTCGGTGAGCACGGACACGACACTGCCCGCGCACCAGGGGGCACCGGTAGTCACACGTTCCTGTGTGACATGAATGAACTAGTTCGTCCTTGTCACACAAACCGACGATGCGCTTTTCCTGTCGGAGGGGTTTGCTAGAGAGGGAGGTAAACCAAGAGGGGGGAGGCCGGTCTATGTCCACGAGCCCGGCGGTGGGATTTCCTGCGGTACCGATACGCGATCTCGCCCGGCAGCGGATGAAGGTCGTTTCGGACGACGAAACCGTGCGAAGCCTGGCGAGATCACTCGTCCGGCGGGTCACGGAACTGTGTGACGGCGACGCCGCGATGCGGAGACCGTTGCTCGATCTCACCGAGCACGGCGTCAGATGCCTGCTCGTACCGGTGACACCGGAGGCGCACGACCTGCTCAGCCCGCGCGAGCACGAAGTGGCGCGCATGGTGAGCCGGGGTTACACGAACAAACAGATCGCCGGCGTACTGGAAATCAGCCTGAACACGGTTTCCGCGCATATGCGGCGGATCTTCACCAAATTGGGGGTCGGTTCCCGCGCGGCGATGGTGGCCGCGTTGACCAAGGAGAACCTCGCCGCCGTCTGAATGGGGTGGGTGGCGGGAGAAGCCGTTCTAGTGGCGGGTAAGGGCCGTTGTGGCCTGCGCCCTTTGGTCACGGTGAAGTACATGATGGCCCCCTTGCTTGCGCCTACGTACAGGAAGGGGTCCTTCACGCGCCGCGGGTGTGGCTGGTGGTGCCATTGATGCTTGTGGTGACGGTTCGGCGGGCCGTCGAGCGTGTCTATGAAGGAATTGGGGCGGTGAGTGTCCCAATTCCTTCATAGACACAAGGGGATCACTCTTGGCCCTGACCCGAATCGCCACTCACGCCTTCACACGCGAAATGCGACCGCTCAGCCGAGCGCCGCGCGAAGGCGTCGCTCCCGCTCGTCCGGAGTCTGCCGGGGGCAGCTGGTGCACCTCGGGTTCCCCGCCTCGTAGATCAGGCAGCAGGAAGCACGGCGCACCACGGTGTTCCGTCCGACCAGGGAGAAGCGCGGCTCCGGCATCCCTAACCCGATCGCGGCCACGAGCGGCGCCGCCAGCTCGACCGCCCGTGCGGTGTCGCCGGTCCACAGCAGGCGGTTGCCGATCGAATCCGTCGCGATCGCGCCCAGCGCGCGCGGATTCGCCCCCGTGACCGTCGAGATGGTGCCGATCGCCGTGCCCAGCGTTCCGGCGAACGCCTCGCCGAGTTCGGCCAGACCGCCGGAAAGGACCCGTGACGAACGGGCACCGGTGAACCGGCCGTCCGGGACGAGGTCGATGGTCACGGCGTCGAGCGAAGGATCCAGCGGCTCGCCGCGCACGAGAGACTCGACGGAAGGAGCGACGAGAACCGAAGACAGCGAGTACCACCAGATCGTGCCGAGGACCTCGGGCCGCGTGCAGCCGTAGAGCTTCGCGGCGCCGCCGATGCGGGCGCTGACCCAGGCGGTGTCGGTGAGCAGGGTCGCTGGTGCTTCCATCAGCGCACCGGCCGGTACAACGTGACGCTGAACGACGTCGTGACGTCCACCGGATCGGTGATCGCGTCGAGCCGTTCGCGGCGGCCGTCGCGGTGGAGATGGTGCGCGCTCGGCCCCATCTCGACGACCTGGCGGAGCTGGGCGGGCGACAACGTCACCCGCTGGGTGACTTCGCGTCGGTCCACCCTGCCGAAACGGTCACCGAGCGTTTCTTCCAGCCGCGCGTCCTTGCCGCCGTCGACGGAGATCACCAGGTCGCCCAGCTCCCGCAGGTGCCCGGGGTTCGGCGTGGCGACGACCAACAGCCCCTCCGAGGTCAAGACGCGGTGGAACTGCTCCGCGTTGCGGGGCGCGAAGACGTTGAGGATCAGTGACGCGCTCGAGGCGGCCACCGGCCACGGCTCCCACAGATTCCACACGGCGGCGCCCGCGCGCGCGTGTGCGCGAGCGGCCCGGCGCAGCGCGACGGCGGAGACGTCCAGCGCCAGTCCGTACGCGGCGGGGACGGCGTCGAGCACGTGCGCGAGGTAGTAGCCCGTGCCCGCCCCGGCGTCGATGATCAGCCCGCTCTCGACGTGCTCCGCGGCGACCTTCTCGAGGGCCTCGGCGAGGGGGAGATAGGCGCCCGAAGAGAGGAGGTCGACGCGGGCCGCGACCATCGGCGCCGTATCCGCCGTGCCTGCCGGGACGCGCGCGTGCAGAAGGTTGACGTAACCCTGCTTCGCTACGTCGAACGAGTGACCGCGCCCACAACGCACCGTGCGATCGGTTACCCCGACCGGGTCACCGCAGACCGAGCACAGCAGTGACCGGACGATCTCTGGTGGCAGTGGGTCATTGCCGGGGTCACGGGTGCTCATGGGGATATTCGACCACGACGTTTCGTAACCGGACAGAACGCACCAGGTCTCCGGAAACCTGGACGTAACAACGCCGCACCGACAGTTCACGCGGGTGAAACCTGAATCGCCGCCCGAGGAAACACCGCGGACCAAAAATTCCTGCGCAGTACACCCCAGGCACGGGAGGAAGATTGTGCTGAACGCAGGAGATACGGCATGGGTATTGATCAGCGCCGCGCTGGTCATGCTCATGACACCAGGACTCGCGTTCTTCTATGGCGGTATGGTCCGCGCGAAGAGCGTCCTGAACATGCTGATGATGAACTTCATCGCGCTGGCCGTCGTCGGTGTCCTCTGGACGCTGTACGGCTTCACGATGGCGTTCGGCAACGACGTGGGCGGCGGTCTGCTCGGTAACTTCGATTTCGCCGGGCTCTCGACCATCTCCGGCAAGCTCGCCGGGTTCGCCACGGCCGCGACCGGCACCACGCCCGAAGTGGCCTGGCCCGGTGCCGACGCGCTGCCGTTGTTCGCCTTCGTGATGTTCCAGCTGATGTTCGCGATCATCACGCCCGCGCTGATCTCCGGCGCCATCGCCGACCGCGCCAAGTTCTGGGGCTGGACGCTGTTCGTCGCGGTGTGGGTCACCATCGTGTACTTCCCGGTCGCGCACTGGGTGTTCTCGTTCAACGGCTTCATCAGCGCCGACTCGGTCGGCGGCTGGATCGCCAACCAGCTCAAGGCACTGGACTTCGCGGGCGGTACCGCGGTCCACATCAACGCCGGTGCGGCGGGCCTCGCGCTCGCGCTCGTCCTCGGCAAGCGCCGCGGCTGGCCGAAGAACACCGGCCGCCCGCACAACGTTCCGTTCGTGCTGCTGGGTGCCGCCCTGCTGTGGTTCGGCTGGTACGGCTTCAACGCCGGTTCGGCGCTGGCCGCCAACGACCTCGCCGCCGTCGCGTTCACCAACACCACCGTCGCGACCGCGGCCGCGGTGCTCGGCTGGCTGATCATCGAGCAGATCAAGGTCGGCAAGCCGACCACTCTCGGCGCCGCGTCCGGTGCCGTCGCGGGTCTCGTCGCGATCACCCCGGCGGCCGGGTTCGTCAGCCCGCTGGGCGCCATCGCGATCGGCGTCATCGCCGGTGCCCTGTGCGCCCTCGCGATCAGCCTCAAGTTCCGCTTCGGTTTCGACGACTCCCTCGACGTCGTCGGCGTCCACCTCGTCGGTGGTCTCGTCGGTACGCTGCTCATCGGTTTCTTCGGCACCACCAGCGTCAACTCGCTCGGCGTCGACGGCCTCTTCTACGGCGGCGGGCTCGGCCAGCTGGGCAAGCAGGCCGCGGCGGCCGGAGCGGTCCTCGTGTACTCGTTCGTGCTCACCTTCATCATCGGCTGGGTGATCAAGAAGCTCGGCGGGTTCCGCGTCAGCGCGGAGGACGAGGTCAGTGGTATCGATGAGGCGCAGCACGCGGAAAGCGCGTACGACTTCACCGGTTCGGGCGGCGGCCTCGGCCAGCAGAGCTCCATCCCGGTCAAGTCGTCCACCGGCACCGCGGCCACGAAACTCGAGGAGAGCAAGGCATGAAGCTGATCACCGCGATCGTCAAGCCGTTCACGCTCGACGACGTCCGTTCCGCGCTGGAGCAGCTGGGTGTGCTCGGCATGACGGTCAGCGAGGTCCAGGGCTACGGCAGGCAGAAGGGCCACACCGAGGTCTACCGGGGCGCGGAGTACTCCGTGGACTTCGTGGCGAAGCTGAAAGTGGAGGTCGTCACCGACGACGCAGGTGTGGAGAAGGTCCTCGACGCGATCACCACCGCCGCCCACACCGGCAAGATCGGCGACGGCAAGATCTGGGTGACGCCGGTCGAGACGGTCATCCGGGTACGGACGGGTGAACGCGGCTCGGACGCGCTATAGGCGTCACGGATGGCCGACGGGGGTGAACTGGTCAAGGCCACCGAGCGATTGCTCGAGGGCAGGCACGGGAGGCTAGGGGCGGCCGCGTTGCGGGCGGCCCTGGTCGACCTCTACGAATTCTGGTTGGGCAAGGGCGCCGCGGCGGCCGGCGTCGACACCGCTGATCCCGGTGTCGCGCTGGCCGCTGTCGGCGGCCTCGGGCGCAGTGAGCTGGTGCCCTTCTCCGACCTCGACCTCCTGTTGCTGCACAACGGCAACGGTGCGGTCGGCAAGATCGCCGACGCGATCTGGTACCCGTTGTGGGACGCCAAGATCGGCCTCGACCACTCGGTCCGCACCCCGGGTGAGGCGCTGAAGGTGGCGTCCGAGGACCTGCGGACCGCGATGGGACTGCTCGACATCCGGCATATCGCCGGGGACGCCGAGATCACCGCCAGGCTGGCGGTCGCGGCAAGGGATCAGTGGCGGCGGACGGCGAGGAAACGGGTCGGCGAACTGTCGGACTCGGTGCATCAGCGCTGGGCCCGCAGTGGCGAGATCGCGCAGTCCGCCGAACCCGATCTCAAGCACGGCCGAGGCGGGCTTCGCGACTTCGCCGTCCTGGAGGCGATGGCCGCGGCGCAGCTGACCGCGAGGCCTGGCGAGGAACTGCTCGCGGCCAAGGGGCTGCTGCTCGACGTCCGGACGGAGTTACGCCGGGAACTGCGCCGGGAGCGGGACATCCTCAGCGCGCCGGAAGCCGAGACGGTGGCGGGCGAACTCGGGTTCGGTGACCGGTTCACCTTGGCGCGCAAGCTTTCCGGCGTGGGGCGGACGATCGCCTACGCGGTCGACGTGGCGCTTCGGTCCACTGTGGAACCGCCGAAGGCGCGGTTCGGGCGGCGACCGTCGCGGACACCGCTCGACGAAGGCGTGGTCCTGCACGGAAACGAGGTCGCGCTGGCGCGGGACGCGGTGCCCGCCAAGGATCCGGCGCTGCTGCTGCGGGTCGCCGCGGCGTCGGCCCGGATCCGCAAACCCATCGCGCACGGCACCCTGCGCGCGCTCGCCGAGACGGCGCCGGAACTGCGCGCGCCGTGGCCCGCCGACGCTCTCAAGGCGCTGGTGGAGATGCTCGGCGCGGGCGAAGGCCTGATCGACGCCGTCGAGGCGCTCGACCGGACGGGACTGTGGGCGCGGCTGATCCCCGAATGGGGTTCGGTGCGGGATCTCCCGCCGAGGTCGCCGGTGCACGCGTGGACCGTCGACCGGCATCTCGTGCGGGCCGCGGTGGAGGCGTCGAAACTGACGACCACCGTTTCGCGACCGGACCTGCTGCTGATCGGCGCGCTGCTGCACGACATCGGCAAGGGCCGCGACGCGGACCACTCCGAACTCGGCGCGAAGATCAGCGCACAGGTGGCGGCCCGGCTCGGGCTCTCGGATGCGGATGCCGCGCTGGTCTCGGCGATGGTGCGGCATCACCTGCTGCTGCCGCATACCGCGACGCGGCGGGACATCAGCGATCCGGCCACGATCCAGCGGGTGACGAAGACGCTCGACGAAAATCTCGTCCTGCTGGAGTTGCTGCACGCGTTGACGACGGCCGATTCGCTGGCCACCGGACCGGGCGTGTGGACCGACTGGAAGGCCCGGTTGCTCGCCGAACTCGTGTCCGGTTGCGAAGAGGCGTTGCACGGCAAGGGTTTCGTGCCGCCGGAGCCGATGGGCGCCGAACAGCGGGAACTCGTCGCCGAGGCCGTCGCTTCCGGCCGCGGCGAGGTGCGGATCACCGCCGCGGGCAAGGTCGTGACCGTGGTGCTCGCGGTCCCGGCCCGTGCGGAACTGCTGGCCCCCGCCGCCGGAGTGCTCGCGCTGAACTCCCTGGAGGTGCACGCGGCGGTGCTGCGCGGGCACGACGGGGGACGCGCGGGCGTGTTCACGGCGTCGCCGAAGTTCGGCTCGCTGCCCGACGTCACGTTGCTGCGTGAGCAGTTCGCGCGGGCGGTGGCCGGGACGCTGCCGCTCACCCAGCGGCTCGCGGCGAAGGAACGGGACTACGGCGGTGGTGAGACGCCGTCGGCCGGAGCGAAGGTGATCTGGTTCGACGACGAGACCAGCGGGCAGGACACGGTCGTGGTCGAACTACGGGCCGCGAACCGGATCGGGCTGCTGTACCGGGTCGCGGGCGCGCTGCGGCGGTGCGAGGCCGAGGTGCGCTGGGCGAAGGTGGCCACGCTCGGTGGCGCGGTCGTCGACTCGTTCGCCGTCGCACCGCGGACCGGCCGGGTCGAGCAGGCCTGGCGGTCGAAGATCGAGGCGGCGTTGGTGTCGGCCGCTTCCTGACCCAGAAGCGCGTGAAGGCCCCCTTCCCTCGGTTCAACCGAGGGAAGGGGGCCTTCACGCGCACTGCTCGTTTTGGGGCGGCGAGCATCGCCCCCGGGGTGTCGCGGGGATGGCGGACGGTAGCGGTGGCAGGATGTTCGCGGTCGGGACCCGAAGGATCCGGAGGGGCGGTGAGCGCGTGCTGGGGCACGAGCAGAACGCACCCGGACCACAGCGGCTTACGCTGCCGCCGACGGTCGTCGCCTCTCATCTCCGTGGCTGCGCGGACGACCTGGCCGCTTCCTTGACCGCGTCGGGCCCCGCCGCGACCGTGCCCGAACTGCTCCAGGTGGTCGAGCACCTCGTCGCCGGGCAGCAGGCCTTGGCCGTCGCGCTCGAAGGCATGGCGGTCCGGGTCGAAGGAGGCGGAGAGGGCGCGTTGGCCGCCGCTCCCCTGGTGGACGTCGAGGTGGTCGCGGAAGTACTCCGAGCGGCCGCCACCGCTGTCGGCTGTTCGGCCGACGCGCTCGCCGAATCACGTCCGTCATTCGAATGTGTGAGCGAATCAGTCGCCCCTGACACCCGTTTGTAGCTGTCCCGCCGCTTCGGCGCGTGGATACGCTGACCAGGCGGAGGTGGACCATGCGGGCGGTGTGGAAAGGCACGATCGGCTTCGGGACCTACGCCATTCCGGTGAAGGCGTACAGCGCGACCGAAGAGCACAACATCCCGCTCCACCAGGTGCACGAGCCGGACGGCGGCCGGGTGCGGGTGAAGTGGGTCTGCGAGGTCGACGGCGCCGAGGTCCCGCCGGCCGAAATCGTCAAAGGCCATCCCGTCCCCGGTGGTGACGTGGTTCTGCTGACCGGCGGCGACTTCGCCTCGCTGATCGCGCCGACCACCCAGTCGATGGACGTCGTCGGGTTCACGCCCGCCGAGCAGGTCGACCCGACGTACTTCGCGCGCAGCTACTACCTCGAACCGGAGCCGGCGGGTACCAAGCCGTACGTGCTGCTGAGCGAGGCGTTGCAGCAGTCCGGCCGGATCGCGATCGTGAAGGTGACCCTGCGGCAGCGCGAGACGCTGGGCGCGCTGCGCGTGCGGGACCAGGTGATCGTGCTCGAGACGATGCTGTGGCCGGACGAGGTCCGGCGGCCCGACTTCCCGTTCCTGCACGAGGACGTCGACCTGCGGCGCGGGGAACTGCGGAACGCGGTCTCGCTCATCGAGGACCTCACGCAGGACTTCGAGCCCGGCCGGTACACCGACCGCTACCGGGAGGCGCTGGAAGCGCTCATCCAAGCCAAACTCGACGGCGACGACGTGCTCCAGCCGACCGCCGCCGAGCAGGCGGAAGGCGTGACGCGGCTGCTGGCGGCGCTGCAGCGAAGCGCGGTCGAAGCCGACCGTGATCCGGTCGGGAAAGCCAAGGAAGCGTCGGGCAAGGCGCATGAAGCGCGGACGCGCGCGAAGAAGGCTTCGGCCAAGACCAAATCCCGCGCCAAGACCAGTTGAGTAGTTCTACCCAGAAACAGTTGGGGGTCTTCACGCTGCCGTGACCCCATGGTGACCGGGCATGGTTATGCCATCGCGCGGCGAGAGCGCGGGGATGCGAATCGCCTGGTACTGGGGGTCCGGCGAGCCGATTTCCCGCGAACCTCGCCAAGTGTGCTTACGGTCGGCTCGCGGGGAGGCGAGCCTTCCGTAGGGGCTCCGATACCGGCTTGCGAGGGGCGGCCGGTCTCGGAGCCCTTCTCCTTGCCGGACGCCTGCTTCAGAGTCGTTTGGCGGCGCGGAACGCCTTGGCGTACGTGCCTTCGCCGTCGATCAGTGACACACCACCGGCGTCACCGAACGTCGGCCCGTTGGCGACCTTGCGGCTGGACAGCACCCGCCGTCTCCCGTCGCCGTCGATGCCGAGGTAGATCCCGGTGTGCGAGACCTGCGGCCCGAGGTTCGGCTCCAGATTGAAGAAGAGGATGTCGCCGGGCTGCAGCGCCGAGTAGTCCGTGGCCTGTTTCTTGGTGTCCGCGATCACTTGCGTCCCGGGACCGAGTTCGGACATGGCCCAGGCGCGTCGCGGTAGTCCCGGCCCCTTCGTGTTGCTGCCGAGCATCGGGTAGCCCCCGCGGTAGCCGTAGACCATCCGCACGAAACCGGAGCAGTCGAGCGAAC
Source organism: Amycolatopsis sp. NPDC039088 (assembly GCF_055598845.1). Taxonomy (NCBI): domain Bacteria; kingdom Bacillati; phylum Actinomycetota; class Actinomycetes; order Pseudonocardiales; family Pseudonocardiaceae; genus Amycolatopsis; species Amycolatopsis sp. NPDC039088. Next base: position 26,423 of record NZ_JBVKAE010000036.1, read on the forward strand.
CGAACCGTGCCGGTTCCGCTTTCTCGTGCTTGTCGGGGAAATCCCAGTCGACGCCGAGGTAGTCGTAGAAGTCCGACTTCTCAAGCCGTCCTTCGGCGCTGTCGGGGCCGAAGCTGGCGTCGCCCCCTATCCGGAGCTTCTTGGCCGTCTGAGGCGCCGAGCCGTCGGTGTACTGGAGCGCGATGGAGAGGAGGTCCGGAGAGGTGTCGCCGACGGCCTTGGGCAGCCAGTCGCGGAACCACGGTTCCTTCTCCGCTCCCTCTTTCCAGGCCTGTGGCGCGAACCGGATCCAGGCCGACGAGGTGACCGTGACCGTGGTGAACCTCGGCTCGGTGAAGGTCCGGCTCCGGCCGGTCAGCATGACCGTGCGCGAACCGTCGGTGAACGACGCCAGCTGGGTGCCGGCGGAATCGCGGACGATGGTCCGGCCGGGGGCGGCGAGCCGCTCGTACGAATACTCGCCGGTCGCCGCGGCACCCGGTGTGACCAAGGACGCCGACATGGCGGTGATGTCCTGCTTTTCTTGCGTCGCGACGTAGACCGCGGCTGTTCCGGACACGCCGATCACCGCGGCCAGTACGCCGGTCCGGATCGTCTTGCGCATCGTCGGCCTCACAGCTCGGGGACCAGCCCGACCAGCACTCCGCTGATCAGGATCGCGTAACAGCCCAGGCTCACGCCTCCGGTGGCGAGGACGGTCGCCGCCGGCGGTTGCCGGACCAGCTGGTAGGCCACCAGGCCGGGCACCACGAAACCCAGGGTCTGGTGCACGAACAACAGCGGGAAATCGGCTTGGAGGAAGAGCAGCAAGGTCGTCTGCAGCACGACCCCGAGCAGGACGACCGCGGCGAACAACCTCTTGCCGTACAGGATCACGATGCGCTGCAACACTTTCGTGCCCGCGTAGGTCAGCGCGGTCATCAGCACGATGATCGCCGCCCGCCGGAAGTCCTCGACGATGGTCAAGGCGATCCAGCCGGGGGTGATCATGCCGCCGGGTGACAGGTTCGTGGTCAGGTAGCAGACCAGTGACAACAGCAACCCGATGGCGAGACCGATGGTGGCGACCTCGGGGGAGAGGGACGTGGTGAGCATCAGGAGGCGACCGCTTCCAGTTTGGCGAGTTCGTCGATGAGGAGTTCGCCCTGTCCGTGGATGTTGCCGATGGCGACCAGCGACGCCTGCCGGTCGATACCGCCGACGATCTTGCGCAGCAGCTCCTCGGGTGGCCGTGAGCCACCGAGGTCGAGGACGCGGTCCTGCCACTCGCTCGGGATCGCGTTCCGCGCGCTGCGTGTCGGGTCGCCGATCAGCACCACCCGTTCCGGGGCGATCCGCGGGATCAACGCGCCCATCTGGCCGTTGCGCTCGACCCGGTCGGGACGGCAGTTGATGATCACGTGCAGCGGATCGGCGATCGCGCCCTGCGCGCGGAGCTGGTCGATGTTCATCAGCGTCGATTCGGGGTCGTTCGCGGCGAAGACGTTCGCGAAGCGGAGCCTTCGCCGTCCCGCGCGGTAGTGGTGGACCTGGAGGACGCCGGGGTCGGGCGGTGCGGCCCACATGCCTTCGAGCGCGAGCCGCCGGTTGACCTTGAGCAGGTCGGCGACGGCCAGCGCGATGGCGACGTTCTCCTTGAACGTGATCCAGCTGAACCCGCGCATCTCCTCGTCGGTGACCGTTTCGGGGTCGACGGCGATCAGACGGCAGTCCCGCTTGTCCGCCTCTTCCTGGAGGATCGCGAGCCGGTCCTTCTCCGCGGTGAGGCAGATTCCGCCGATCGGCATCGAGCGGCTCAGCGAGCGAGCCACGTCGTCGAGCGTCGGGCCCATCTCGGCGAGGTGGTCCTCGCGGACGTTGCAGAGCACGCCGATGGTGGACTGGATCAGCTTGCTCTGGTTGATCTCCTGGAGGTCCGGCATCACGGCCATGCACTCGATCACCAGCGCGTCCGGCCGGTACGCGGCGGCCCGGCGCACGATGCCGATCTGCTCGACGACGTTGGCGATGCCGAACTTGCGGTAGACCGGCTCTTCGCTGCCGTCGGGGTGGATGAACCGGGCCGCGGTGCCGGTGGTCTTCGCGGTCGTCACCAGCCCGCCGCCGCGGAGCGCGCCCGCGCAGAGACGGGTGATCGACGACTTCCCGCGGATGCCGTTGACCAGCACCCGCGTCGGGATGCTGTGCAGGTTCCGGTAGTGGTTGCGTTGCTCGGCGATCCCGGCGGCCAGCATCGCCGCCGACGCGGTGAGCAACACGAGGTAGAGAAACGTCACTTCGGGCTCCGGCCCCGTTCGGCCAGGTGTGGTTGCCGGTTTTCGCCCGGCCCCCGCTGCCGCCGTGGCGCCCGTGGCTGTTCCGGCCGGGGTTCGTCGCGGGCGACCCGGGGGAGGTCGCGGCGCGGTCGCGCCGGACGACGGGGCGCGACCCGGGGTTCCGGCCGCCGTTCGGCCTTGGGCACGTCCTTCACTCGCTGGAGCAACGCGGTCTCGTCGGTCGCCGCGCCCGCCGGACGGCGGACCTCGCCAAGGCGTGCCTTGCCCTCGGTCAGCGCCTGGCGGCAGATCTCGACGCACGAAGCGATACTGCCGATCTCGTCCTGGCGTTGCGGGTAGACCACGGCCCCCATCCCGACGCCCTTGGCGATCGGCACGGCGGATTCCGCCACGCGGCGCAGCGGCCGGATGACGACCAGCAGATGCCAGGCGAACAACATCAGCGCGACGACGGCGGTGAGGAGCGCGGCCACACGGGCACCCGCTCGCACGGTGTTGTCCGCGACGCCGAGCGAACCGATCGGCTGCTCGGCGACGACGACCCACTTCAGCTCGGCCGCGCTGCCCTCGTCGGCGAGGCGCTCCGCCGCGACCAGGGTCGTCGCCGTGGTTTCACGGGCGTCTTCACCGGTTTGCGCGGTGGTGACGTTTTTGACCAGGACAGGGTCGGTGAGCTCGGCGAAGGCGAAGTAGCCCTCGGTGTCGGCGATGGTGCGCTTGCCCTCGTCGACCACGCGGACCCGGCCGCCCGCCGAGCTGAGCATCGAAGCCATCCGCGGCACGTCGTATTCGCCGACCAGTACTTGTGCCGAGTCCGGCAGATGTGTGAAGGCGTAGACCACGGGCACGCGGCCGCTGGTGTTGTGCTGGCGCAGGCCCGCGCCGTCGGGCAGCTTGCCCGGATCGCGCAGTGGCTCGCGCCCGGCCAGCTGGAGCACCCCGCCGTCGGCGTCGGTGAGATAGACGCTGCGGAACCGGCTTTCGTTCACGGCGAGCTGGTCGAGCATGCCGTTCAGCTGGTCCGGTTGTTTGCCCTCGCTGAGCCTCGCGACGGCCCGCAGGTCGCCGAGGCCCTGGGAGAGGCTTCGGCGCAGAGTGTCGGCCGAGTGCGTGACGCGGCCGTTGTACTCGCTCAGCACGGTGGGTGAGACGGCGGCGTTCTGGCGACCGAGGGTCGCGGCGACGGTGACCGACCAGCCGAGCAGTGCCAAGGAAACGAGCGCTACGACGGCCTGTGCGGAGATGAACGGCTTGACCTTGGCGCCGATCTTGCGCCGCCGGAGCTTCGACCGGAATCGCTCGACGGCACGGGTCAGCCGGTTCACCTCGTGGACGCGGGATTGGCGGACCGGCCGGTCGAGCACCCCCGCCGCGACGGCGAGCGCGTCGGCGCGCAGGCGCAGGATCGGCGCGACGACCGTGCGCCGCAGCAGCACGAAACCGCCGATGGCGAGAACCAGCAGCGCGGCCGCCGGGATCAGGCCCGGCCAGCGCGCGGGTACCGGTTCGACCGGGTAGCGGCTGATGGTGACGGCGGTCAGCCCGAGACTGCCCTCGGCGCCGTCGGAGGTGACAGGGGCGAAGGACACGACCGGCGCGATCCGCCGGTCCGGTTTGGCGGCCTCGGCCGTGGCGTCACCGGTGAACGCGCCCGACTCACCGGCCGCCCCGGCGGCGGTGGCGCGGGTGAGGAGCTCCTGTGCCGTCCGGTCGTTCTCGGGTACTTCGGCGCCGTAGGAATAAAGCAGCGCGCCGTCCGGGGTGACCAGCCGGATCTGCTGTTCGGCGTCCTTGTCGAGCTCCGGCTGGACTCCGCGCAGCGCGGTCGAGACGACGAGGAGTTCGCCGGCGCGGGCACCGGTGAGCGGGAGCGCCGTGAGGACTAGCGGGGAGTCGCCGGGCCGGGCGATCGGGCGGACCGTGAGATTCGAGACGGCGACGTCGCGGAGGTTCTCGACGGCCACCGGTTCGCCGTGCGTTGCCAGGACCTTCCGGGCGGCGGGGTCGAAGACGACGATGCCGCGCCAGTCCGGGTAGGTCTCACCGAGGCGGTTGAGGACGGCGTCGTCGTCGGCGTTGTCGAACAGCCCGGAGCCGGTGCTGACCTGCAGATCGCCGGCGGCGGCGGTGGCGGAGGTGGCCAGCGCCTGCGCGAGGGCGACGGTCGCGCGCCGCTGGCCGTCGGTGACCTCGTCCGGGACGAGATCACCGGATTCCCCGCCGATCGCCGAAAGCGGACCGGAAGTGGACAGATAAAGGGCGGTGAAGGCGGTGATCAGCAACAGCAGGACGAAACCCGTCGCGGACGCCACTCCCACGCCACGCGGAAAGCCCGCCTCGGGGATCTGATCGCGAAGACGCGCCACCGGGTCGAGCTGGTTCTTCTGCCGATTCACGTGGCCCCCAGGCCTTTCAGTTCGACGATCGGGGGTGATCGCGGCCCGGGTCGGCCACTAGCGGAACCCGCACCCAATCGGGTTACACGCGGATATCAAATTTGCCCCCAGTGACGTTACAACTCACCTCAAAGGGGCCAAAACGCGGATAAGGCTACCTATTCGGGTGAGCCAGTAGGCTTCAGGTGGTGATCAGCCGAAAACGGATGTTGCTGAGTGTGACCGGTATCGCCGTCGCACTGGCCTTGGTGTTGACCTTCGTGCTGATCCTCGGCGAGAACGAGTCACCCAAGCCCGTTCCGGCGCCGGACGGGAGTCTGCGTTCCGTGATCGCCGGGTTCACCTCGGCGCTCTCCGCCGAGCAGGATTACCGTTCGCCGAAAGCCGACGAACGTCGGGAAGCGGCCGCCGGTTTCACCACCCTGCTGGACGCCGGGCGCACGACGCCGTCCGATCTCGAGAAGCTCGGGTTTTCGGTGCGGGACGGGGTGGACGCGGACACCGGGCGGCCGTACACGATCGCGACGAACGAGCCCGGCACCGAGCGGGCATGGGGGATGTACCTGATCGATCGGTCCGCGCCGCCGTCACTGGTCATCGAGGTTCCGCATCCGGCGTCGGACCTGAAGACGGAGTTGTTCGGCCTCGACTACTTCCAGCGGGTGCCGGGCGCGGTCCTGCTGATCGCGGGCGCGCACCGGAAGGCCGACGACGGCCACGCCGACGTCGCGCATGAAGTGGACTCGGTGTTCCACGTCGTGGCCGCGACCCTCGCCGGACGCGGGATGACGCAGGTACAGCTGCACGGCTTCGACGACCAGAACATGCCGGACGACGACATCGTGCTGTCGCCGGGCATGTCGGCGGCCGGGGATCCCATCCGGCGCGCCGCGGACCGGCTCGCCGGCGGCGGGTTCACCGTTTGCCGGGCGTGGACGTCCTCGTGCGGCGCGTTGGAAGGGATGAAGAACGTCCAGGGCAAGGCCGCGGCCGAGGAGGGTACGGCCTTCTTGCACGTGGAGATGAGCCGTACCGTCCGCGAGTCCGGCACCGCTCGTGCCGACGTGATCCGGGCCCTCACCGAAGCCGATCTCCGCAAGCCCTGAGCCGCGGGCGGCCGCAACCGCGTCAAACGCCGACCCCGGACACCGACTACCCTGGAAAGCCGCCGGTCCGTACCGGCTCGCCACAACGACCCAGCTGGAGCGTGCACACCCGTGTTCGACACCCTCTCCGATCGGCTCACGTCCGCCCTGCAGACCCTGTCGCGCAAGGGCAGGCTCTCCGACGCCGACATCGACGCCACCGCGCGTGAGATCCGGATCGCGCTGCTCGAAGCGGATGTCGCGCTGTCGGTGGTCAAGGACTTCATCGCCCGCATCAAGGACCGCGCCAAGGGCGCCGAGGTGCACAGCGCGCTGAACCCGGCGCAGCAGGTCATCAAGGTCGTCAACGAGGAACTCGTCACCATCCTCGGCGGCGAGACCAGGCGCCTTTCGTTCGCGAAGAACCCGCCGACGGTCATCATGCTCGCGGGTCTGCAGGGTGCCGGTAAGACCACCCTCGCCGGCAAGCTCGCGCTGTGGCTCAAGAAGCAGGGACACGCGCCACTGCTGGTGGCCTGTGACCTCCAGCGCCCCAACGCGGTCACGCAGCTGCAGGTCGTCGGCGAGCGGGCCGGGGTCACCACGTTCGCGCCCGAGCCCGGCAACGGGGTCGGCGACCCGGTCGACGTCGCCCGCCGCGCCATCGAAGAGGCCAAGCGCGCCCAGCACGACGTCGTCGTTGTCGACACCGCCGGTCGTCTCGGTGTCGACGAAGAGCTGATGAAGCAGGCCGCGGACATCCGCGACGCCGTGTCGCCGGACGAGACGCTGTTCGTCGTCGACGCGATGATCGGTCAGGACGCGGTCACCACGGCCGAAGCGTTCCGCGACGGCGTCGGGTTCAGCGGCGTCGTGCTCACCAAACTCGACGGTGACGCCCGCGGTGGTGCCGCGCTGTCGGTCCGCCAGGTCACCGGTCAGCCGATCCTGTTCGCCTCGAACGGTGAGAAGCTCGAGGACTTCGACCTCTTCCACCCGGACCGGATGGCCAGCCGGATCCTCGGCATGGGCGACGTGCTCAGTCTCATCGAGCAGGCCGAGCAGCACTTCGACCAGGAGAAGGCCGAGCAGACCGCGGCCAAGCTCGGCAGCGGCCAGCTCACCCTGGAGGACTTCCTCGAGCAGATGCTCGCGGTCCGCAAGATGGGCCCGATCGGCAACCTGCTCGGCATGCTGCCCGGTGCGGGGCAGATGAAGGACCAGCTCGCGCAGGTCGACGACAAGCACCTCGACAAACTGCAGGCGATCATCCGCGGCATGACCCCCGCCGAACGAGACGACCCGAAGATGATCAACGCTTCGCGCCGTCTCCGGATCGCGAAGGGCTCCGGCGTCGCCGTCCGCGACGTCAACGAACTGGTCAACCGGTTCTTCGAGGCGCGCAAGATGATGGCGCAGATGGCGGGCCGCTTCGGCTTCGGCGGCGGAGGCGGCAGCAAGAACCGCAAGGGCAAGAAGGGGAAGAAGGGCAAGGGGCGCGGTCCGACGCAGCCCAAGGTCCGCGGTGGCTTCCCCGGTGGCATGCCGATGCTGCCCCCGGGTGGCATGCCCGGCGGCCCCGGTGGCGGGATGCCCGACCTTTCCCAGCTCGGCGGGATGAACGACGTACCGGGCTTCGACCCCAAGAAGTTCAAGTTCCCGAAGGACAAATAGGCGTGGAGGCGCTGCACCTGGCGGGCGTCGTCCTGCCGGACGGCGACCACCGCGAGCTGTGGATCACCGGCGGCCGGCTCACGAGTGAACCGGTCGCCGGAGCGGAAACCGTTGTCCGGGAAGGCTTTCTCGTGCCCGGGCTGGTCGACGCGCATTGCCATCCCGGTATCGGGGTCGGCGGCGCGACCACCCTCGAAGAGGCCACCGAGCAGGCGATAACCGATCGCGACGCCGGAACCCTGCTGATCCGCGACTGTGGCCTGCCGATCGACGTCCGGCCGTTGCAGGAACGCGCGGACCTGCCGCGGATCATCCGCGCCGGACGGCATCTGGCCCTGCGCAAGCGCTACATCCCCGGTCTCGGCATCGAACTCGAAGACCCTTCCGAACTGCCGAATGCGGTCGCCGAGCAGGCCCGCGACGGCGATGGCTGGGTCAAGCTCGTCGGCGACTGGATCGACCGCGGTGTCGGCGATCTCGCCCCGCTCTGGCCCGACGACGTCCTCGCCGAGGCCATCGCCGTCGCGCACGCCGAGGGCGCCAAGGTGACGGCGCACGTATTCGGCCAGGCCGCGTTGCCCGGCTTGATCGACGCGGGCATCGACTGTCTGGAGCACGGCACCGAGCTTTCGGCGGACCAGCTGGATGTCCTCGCCGAACGCGGTATCGCGCTCGTGCCGACGCTGATCAACATCGAGAACTTCCCCGGAATCGCCGACATGGCGGGCAAATACCCGGTGTACGCCGACCACATGCGGGCACTGCACGCCGGCGTCGGACAGATGGTCTCGACGGCGATCGAGGCCGGAGTCCCGGTGTACGCGGGAAGCGACGCGGGCGGCATGGTCGAACACGGCAGGCTCGTCGACGAGATCGAGGCACTCCACAAGGCGGGCATGTCCGCCGGACAGGCGCTGGCTTCGGCTTCGTGGGCGGCCCGCGAATGGCTTGGCGTGCCAGGGATCGTCGACGGCGCTTCGGCCGATCTGCTGGTCTATCCGTCCGATCCGCGTGAGGATCTCGCGGTACTGCGGCATCCGAGCCACATCGTCCTGCGTGGCAAGATCTACGCGTAGCTGAAGGGGACTTTCCCCGCATCTCACGAGGTGAAGGACGCTCTACCCCCATCGAATGCGGGGAAAGCGTCCTTCAGCTCCCTGACCCGACTCCACCCGTGACCGGAGCGGCACTTAGCGTGGAGGCGTGGTGGACGACGACGGTCAGGCTCGCGAGCGTCTGGTACTCGGAGCGCACTGGGGATTCGTAGCGTTCTTCGCGGGCATCGCCGGATACCACCTCGTCACCCTCGTCATGAGCTTCCTGATGTCGGGCCGCTTCGGCGGCTACGACCCGCTCGAACTCCGCGACGTCGGCCCGCTGCTGATCCTCGCGTTCCTGCCCACCCTCGTGCTCGGTATCGGCCCCGTGGTCGGTTCCCGGCTCTGGGGACAGGGACTCCGCGCGGACTTCGGACTCAAACCCACTTGGCGTGACGTCCGGATCGGGCTCGCCTGCGGAGCGGCCGCGCTCGCCGCCGGCTACCTCCTCAACTTGCTCCTGCTCGCCGTCTACGGGACCGACAGCACCGACAGGACCATTTCCGACGTCTCACCCAGCCCGATCACCGAACTGTCCGGCACCACCGGAGGCGACACCGTCTGGCTGGTGGTGGCCGCGGCCATCGTCGTCTTCGCCGCCCCGGTCACCGAAGAGCTGCTCTTCCGCGGCACGCTGTGGAACGCGATGGGCTTCCACCGGTTGCCCTCATGGGTGATCCTGTTGGTCACCGCTCTGGTGTTCGCCCAGTTGCACGGGGAGGCCGCCCGCACGATCGCGCTGTTCGGCCAGGGCATCGCCATCGGCCTCGCCCGCTATCTTTCGGGCCGGGTGAGCGCGGCCGTCATCGCGCACGCGGCCAACAACCTCCCGCCGGCGGTATTGCTCTTCAGCGGAGGAGTGATCGCCCCTCCGGGCGGCTAGAGTCTGTGAGTAACCGAACGATCACCGGAGGATCGGCGTGACCGTATCTCAGCCAAGGGAGCCGATCCCCGAGGCCGCGCCGCCGGACGAGCTCCCAGAAGAAGTCACTGCCGGAGGTGAGGTGGCCGCGCCCGACACGCCACCGCCGCATCGTTGGGGGTTCGGGGCCTTTCTCCTGGTGGAGGCCGTCCTGCTCGCTTCGGCGGCGTTCATCAGCGTCCTGCTCGGCGACGTCCAGCCCGGCCAGCCGCTGCCGATGCGCATGGTGCTGCTGGGCACCATGCTGCCGACGATGATCGCCGCCGGGGTCGCGCTGCTGATCACCCGCCTCCGCGGCAACGGCCCGTTCATCGATCTGCGGATCGGCTGGAGCTGGGCCGACGTCAAGATCGGGCTCAAACTCGGCGTACTCGGGCTCGGGTTCACCTCGCTCGCCGCCTACGTCTGGACGCAGGTCGTCGGCGACGCGAACGCGACCTCGGCGATCAGCGCGCTCGTCGAAGACCGGCGGATGTCGGTGTCGGCGGCCGTCGTCATGTTCATCTACCTGTGGCTGGTCGGGCCGATCTGCGAGGAGATCATCTACCGCGGTCTGCTCTGGGGCGCCGTCGAACGACTGCAGTGGCGTACCGAGCGCTGGGGGAGGATCGCGGCGTTCCTGGTCTCGACGGCCGTATTCGCGGCGAGCCATCTCGAACCGCTGCGCACCACGTTGCTGCTGGTGATCGCGATCCCGATCGGGCTGGCGAGGGTGTTCACCGGACGGCTGCTCGGCAGCGTGGTCGCCCACCAGGTCAACAACTTCCTCCCGGCCGTGACGATCCTGCTCGCCTCACTCGGGATAGCCGCGTTCTGACCGCCGGTCGGCGTCTGGCAGAATGTACGCTTGCCTGCTTTGGCCGGACCCTCTCACCGCGCCCGAGCTTCGGACCTTCGGGTGCGCGCGGCCGTTCCCCACTCGGCTGACGTGCGCCTTCCACCTGCATCAGAGAGAACTGAGGAGTACCCACACCCGTGGCCGTCAAGATCAAGCTGCAGCGTCTCGGCAAGATCCGTGCGCCGTACTACCGCATCATCGTCGCCGACGCGCGCACTCGCCGTGATGGCAAGGCCATCGAGACGATCGGCAAGTACCACCCGAAGGAAGAGCCGAGCTTCATCGAGGTGGACACCGAGCGTGCCCAGCACTGGCTGTCCGTCGGCGCCCAGCCGACCGAGCCGGTCCAGCGCATCCTCGAGATCACCGGTGACTGGCAGAAGTTCAAGGGCCTCCCGGGCGCCGAAGGCACCCTGAAGGTCGCCGAGCCGAAGCCGTCGAAGCAGGACCTCTTCAACGCCGCGCTCGCCGCCGCCGGTGACGCTCCCTCCACCGAGGCCACCACGCCGAAGAAGAAGTCCGCCCCGAAGAAGGCCGAAGCCGACAAGGCGGAGGCCGCCGAGGGTGACAAGGCCGAGGCGTGAGCTTCCTCGCTGACTCCCTCGAACACCTGGTGCGCGGGATCGTCGACAACCCGGACGAGGTCCGGGTCGAGCTGCTGACCACGCGTCGTGGCCGCACGCTCGAGGTGCATGTGCACCCCGACGATCTCGGCAAGGTGATCGGCCGGGGCGGTCGCACGGCGACCGCCTTGCGCACCGTCATGGGCGGCATCGGTGGCCGCGGCGTCCGCGTGGACGTCGTCGACACCGATCGCTGACCGGGGAACCAACGGGATGGACGTCGTAGTCGGCCGGATCGCCAAGGCGCACGGAATCCGCGGTGAACTCGCGGTGGACGTGCGCACGGACTCGCCGGAACAGCGGTTCGCGGTCGGTTCGGTCGTCACGACGAAGCTGCGTGACGGCAGCAGCAGAGACCTCACCATCGCAGCCGCCCGCGAACACAGCGGGCGGCTGCTGGTGCGTTTCGAAGAGGTGCTGACCAGGGATGTCGCGGAGACCCTCCGCGGCGCCCTGCTGATCGCCGACACCTCGACGCTGCCGCCGACCGAAGACCCCGACGAGTTCTACGACCACGAACTCGAAGGCCTGCGGGCCGAACTCATCGACGGCACGGTCATCGGCAAGGTGCTCGAAGTCGTGCACTCGCCGGCCGGGGAACTGCTGTCGCTCGAACACGACGGACGTGAGGTGCTCGTGCCGTTCGTGAAGGCGATCGTCCCGGCGGTCGACGTCGCGGGCGGCCGTGTGGTCCTCGACCCGCCGGAAGGCCTGCTGGACGCCTGATGCGCCTCGACGTCGTCACGATCTTCCCCGAATACCTCGATCCGCTCCGCGCCGCGCTGCTCGGGCGCGCGATCGACCGCGGCCTCATCGAGGTCGGCGTCCACGACCTGCGGGACTGGACGCACGACGTCCACCGCGCTGTCGACGACGCGCCGTACGGCGGCGGGCCCGGCATGGTGATGAAACCGCAGATCTGGGGCCCCGCCCTGGACGACGTCTGTGGCGAGAACACCCGCCTCGTGGTCCCCACCCCCGCCGGACGGCCGTTCACCCAGGCCATGGCGCATCAGTACGCCGCGGAAGAACACCTGGTGTTCGCGTGCGGCCGTTACGAGGGCATCGACCAGCGGGTGATCGACGACGCCGCACGGCGGATGCCCGTCGACGAGGTCTCGATCGGCGACTACGTACTGGTCGGCGGCGAGGCCGCGGTACTGGTGATGGTCGAGGCCGTCGTCAGGCTGCTGCCCGGAGTGCTCGGGAACGCCCGCTCCGCCGAGGAGGACTCGTTCTCCGACGGCCTCCTCGAAGGCCCCAGCTACACGCGGCCGGAGGTCTGGCGGGACCTCGCCGTACCGGACGTCCTGCGCTCGGGCAACCACGCGCTGATCGACCGCTGGCGCCGCGACCAGGCATTGGAACGCACCGTCCGCCGCAGGCCCGAACTGATCGGCCTCCTGCCGGAAGGTAGTCTCGACAAGCACGATCTCGGGGTCCTCGAACGGTTGGACGAGGACACCGGCCAGGCCGGGTCAACCACCTGAGACCTGGTCTGCAATACTTGACAGGTTGGCGTGAGCAGACGCGCGAATTTGTACGACGGCCAGTGTCCGTTGTAAAAGACGCGAGGTCGGCCGGAACGCCATCAGCCCCCGGGTAGGTCGCAGTGCCCGACACTGCGCGCCCAAGCTGCACGTAAGCCATACGAAGACGAGGACGGACCACCGATGAACACCCTGGACGCGCTGGACGCGCAGTCACTGCGTTCCGACATCCCGGACTTCCGACCGGGCGACACGCTCAAGGTTCACGTCCGCGTCATCGAGGGCAACCGCGAGCGTAACCAGATCTTCCAGGGCGTCGTGCTGCGTCGCCAGGGCGGCGGCATCCGCGAGACCTTCACGGTCCGCAAGGTGTCGTTCGGTATCGGCGTGGAGCGCACCTTCCCGGTGCACTCGCCGAACATCGCCGAGGTCGAGGTCTTCAAGCGCGGCGACGTCCGCCGGGCGAAGCTCTACTACCTCCGCGAGCTGCGCGGCAAGGCCGCCAAGATCAAGGAACGCCGCGAAAACCGCGAGACGACCTCCGCCAAGTAGGTAGCCGCACGGTTACCGGTAGCCTGGCGTCGTGGTCGAACCCGTGTCCCAGAACACCTCCGAAGACGAGCCCGATCGCCCCGAAGAGGAGCGCCCCACCCGGGCCTCCCGCCGGGGCCGATCCGGGGCCAAGAAATTCGGCAAGGTCAACAAGAAGCGGTCGTTCTGGAAAGAACTGCCGATCCTGATCGTCGTCGCACTCGTGCTGACGATCTTGATCCAGCAGTTCCTCGCCAAGGTCTACATGATCCCGTCGGGATCCATGGAGACCACCCTGCACGGCTGCTCGGGATGCACGGGCGACCGGATCCTGGTCGACCGGATCACCTACGACTTCACCGATCCCGGCCCGGGTGACGTGGTGGTCTTCAAGGGACCGCCGGCGTGGGCGGGCGAGATCGAGACGCCGGAGTCCAGCAACATCTTCGTCAGCGGTTTCCGCGCGCTGGGATCCCTGATCGGCTTCGCACCGCCGGACGAACGTGACTTCGTCAAGCGGATCATCGCGGTCGGCGGTCAGACGGTGCAGTGCTGCGACAACAACCGCGTCGTCGTGGACGGCAAGGCGTTGGACGAGCCGTACATCCACTGGGAAGAGGGCATGCCCCCCACCCAGAAGACGTTCGACCCGGTCAAGGTGCCCGCCGGCTACGTCTGGGTGATGGGCGACAACCGCAACAACTCGAGCGACTCCCGGTTCCAGGGCGGCGGTGGCGTGAACGGCGCCGTCCCGGTCGACAACATCATCGGCAAGGCGCGCGTCATCGTGCTCCCGCCCGGCCGCTGGGGTGGCGTTTCGGACCACAACCCGCAGGCGACCGCTCAGCCGGTGGCACTCGGTGCGCCGGCGTGGCAGCAGGGGCTTCCCCTGGGTGTCGGTATCGCCGCGGCGTGGCCCGTCGTCTTCCTCGGCAGGCGGATGTCGTCCGGAGTGCGCAAGGCGGTCGACCGGAGGCGGTAAGGCCTTGAGAGTTCCTGTACCGCTCACACCGGCCGAGCCGCTTCGGCCGCCGAGAGCAGTGGTGCGTGGCGACCTCTTCTGGGGGTTGCAGAGTGCGCTGGACCGGCGCGGGCTCGGACCCGTCGCCGGAGTCGACGAGGCAGGGCGCGGTGCTTGCGCCGGCCCGCTCGTCGTGGCCGCGTGCGTCCTGCGTTCCGGAGACGCCGCCCGGCTGCCCGAGCTCACCGATTCGAAGGTGCTCACGGCCAAGGCCCGCGACCGGGTCTATGACAGGGTCGTCCAGCGCGCGCTCGACTATTCGGTCATCGTCATCCCGGCGGCCGAGGTCGACCTCTTCGGCATCCACGTCATGAACCTCGAAGGCATGCGGCGCGCCGTTTCGGCGTTGCGAAGCACGCCGGGCTACGTCTTGACCGACGGATTCCGCGTCTCCGGGCTTCCCGCCCCGAGCGTGCCCGTGATCAAGGGCGACAAGGCCGTCGCGTGCGTGGCGGCGGCCTCCGTACTGGCCAAGGTCACGCGGGACCGGATCATGGGCGATCTGCACGACGTCCACCCGCACTACGGCTTCGACGTGCACAAGGGCTACAGCACCACGGAGCACAGCGCGGCGCTGAACACGCACGGCCCGAGCCCGGTCCATCGCTGGTCGTACGCCAATGTGGCCACCGCGGCCGCCGCGCACCGGGTGCGGCCGCCTCACCCGGTCGTGCTGACCGTCGCGGCGCTGGAAAACCCAAGCGTGCCGATACGTGCCCTCAGCCCCTACGTGGGTAACAATGAACGCTCCGCCGCTGGAGTAGCAGCAGAATCGCGAGGAGGGGCGCGGATTTCATGAGCGCAGAGGATCTCGAGAAGTACGAGACCGAGATGGAGCTCTCGCTTTACCGCGAGTATCGCGACATCGTCGGCCAGTTCTCGTACGTGGTGGAGACCGAGCGGCGGTTCTATCTGGCCAACGCCGTCGACGTGCAGGTGCGCGACGGTGGCGGTGAGGTGTACTTCGAGGTCCGCATGTCCGACGCGTGGGTCTGGGACATGTACCGGCCCGCCAGATTCGTCAAGCACGTCCGGGTCATCACGTTCAAGGACGTCAACGTCGAAGAACTCGACAAGCCGGATCTCCGCCTGCCGGAGGACGGTCCGTTCTCCGGCTGAGCCGCCGGAAGTCTTCTCCCTACTACGTGAAGGCCCCCTTCACTGCGCTGAACGCAGTGAAGGGGGCCTTCACGTAGTTCGAGCACGGTCGAGGCGAGGCCCCTAGCACGAGGTTCCGACGGTTTGTGGTCGCCGGAGCCCGGTCGCGGTCGAATCATCCACAACACCCCGGTTATCCACAGGCGGGCGAATCGAGCCTGGTCGGCGCCCGATCACCCTGGCAGCGTTGATCGCACACGCACCGTGACGATCGCTGAGGGGGATCGAGATGATGGGCACGACCGAAAAGCCGTCCACCGGCGCACCGCATATCGAGCTGGGACGGTGGGGAGAAGACCTCGCGGTCCAACATCTGGAGAAGGCGGGCTATGTCGTCCTGAGCCGCAACTGGCGCTGTCGCGACGGGGAGCTGGACGTCGTCGCGACCGACAAGAAGCGGCTCGTCTTCTGCGAGGTGAAGACCCGGACCGGTCTCGGCTTCGGCACGCCGGCCGAGGCGGTGACCCCGCACAAGGCGGATCGCATCCGTCGTCTCGCGCATCAGTGGCAGCGCGCGTTCATGCTCCGCTGGTGCCCGGTCCGCTACGACATCATCGCGATCGTCGCCCGGCCCGGAGCCCGGCCGCAGGTGCGGCATATCAAGGCGGCGTTCTGAGTGGCACTGGCGAAAGCGTGGTCCGTCGCGCTGCTCGGCGTCGACGGCAAGATGATCGAGATCGAGGCCGATATCGGCGGTGGCTCGCCGAAGGTGACGATGGTCGGTCTGCCCGACACGGGATTGAAGGAGGCCAAGGACAGGGTCCGTTCGGCCGTCCGCAATTCGCGGCAGACCTGGCCCGACGAGCGCGTGATCCTCGGTCTCTCGCCGGCGAACCTGCCGAAGGTGGGCTCCGGCTACGACCTGGGCATCGCGGCGGCGGTCCTGGCCGCGACGGGGTCGGTTCCGGCCACGAAGCTGCTCCACACCGTGCTGCTCGGCGAACTGGCCCTCGACGGCCGGGTACGGGCCGTCCGAGGGGTGCTGCCGGGATTGCTGGCGGCACGCAACGCCGGATACCGGCGGGCTGTCGTGCCCGCGGAGTCGTTGTTCGAAGCCGCTCTCGTGGACGGTCTCGAGGTCGGCGGGGTGGCCCAGCTGAGCGACCTCGTGGACTGGCTCAAGGGTGAAGGCGAACTCGCCCGGCCGGAGCCGTCCGTGGTCCAGGAGGAGGCGAACGTCCCTGACCTCGCCGACGTCGTGGGACAGCCGGAAGCCCGGTGGGCGCTGGAGGTGGCCGCGGCGGGCGGGCATCACCTGCTCATGACCGGACCTCCCGGGGTGGGCAAGACGATGCTCGCGAAACGGCTCCCCGGCCTCCTCCCGCGCCTGACCGCGGAAGAGTCGTTGCAGGTCACCGCGATCCATTCGATCGACGGTTCACTGTCCCGGTCCGCGCCGCTGGTGACCGTGCCGCCGTTCGTCGCTCCACATCATTCGATCAGCGTGCCCGCCCTGATCGGCGGCGGCAGCGGCCTGGCCGTGCCCGGCGCCATCAGCCGGGCGCACCGGGGCATTTTGTTCCTCGACGAAGTCTGTGAATTCGGACCGGAACGGCTGGAGTCGCTGCGCACGGTGCTCGAAGAGGGCGAAGTGCGGATCGCGAGGGTCAAAGGCGCGGTCTGTTACCCGGCCCGCTTCCAACTGATTCTCGCGACGAACCCTTGTCCTTGCGCCCCAACGAAAGACGCCGATTGCACGTGTTCGGCGGCCGCGCGAAGACGGTACCTGGGCCGCTTGTCCGGACCGTTACTCGATCGGGTGGATCTGCGGGTCCGGCTGCGGCCGCTTTCCGCGCTCAGCGCCCACTTGAGCGAGCTGCCCGAAGCGTCGGCGGCCGTCCGGGAACGGGTGCTGGAGGCTCGTGAACGAGCCGTGAAACGCTGGGCGGAGCACGGCTGGCCGACGAACGCGGAGGTGCCCGGTCCGGCTTTGCGGCGCGAATTCGCACTGCCCGCGCAGGTCACGGCGTTGCTGGACCGGGCGCTGGAGCGAGGCGCGATCACCGCGCGCGGCGCGGATCGATGCCTTCGTATCGCATGGACGCTTGCCGATCTGAAGGGTGCCGAAAGACCAGAGAGCGACGAGATCGCGGCGGCCCTGAACTTCCGGGAGAGGTCATCCTGATGGGTGAATTCGAGGCTGAACGGATCGCCCGGTCGTATCTGTTGCGCGTGGCCGAGCCGCCAGCGCCCGCTTTGACCGACTTCGTCGGCGAACACGGGCCGGTCGTCGCCGCGGAACGGGTGCGCCGAGCCGATTGCCCGCCGAAGGTGCGCGACGAGACGGCCGCGCGGCGGGCGCATGACTACGCCGAGCGGGATCTGGAGCGTGCGGCGGAAAGCGAGACCCGGCTCGTCATCCCGGAAGACGGTGAATGGCCTGCTTGGCCGTTGCTTTCGCTGGCCGTCGCCCGAGGCAGGGGTGTCTCCGGAGCGGCATCTCCGCTGGCGCTGTGGGTACGCGGGCCTGCCAGGCTCGACGAGGCGGTGGACCAGGCGATCGCGATCGTCGGCGCCCGCGCTGCGACCGAGTACGGCGAGCACAACGCGGCCGAGGTGGGCTATCACCTCGCGAGCCGGGGGATCCCGGTGTTCTCGGGTGCGGCGTACGGCATCGACGGCGCGGCCCACCGGGGTGCGCTGAGCGCGTCGGGCACCACGGTCGCCCTGCTCGGCTGCGGGATCGACGCCGGGTACCCGGCCCAGCACGCGACCTTGTTGCGCACCATCGGGAAGACCGGCGCGGTGGTCAGCGAGTATCCGCCCGGAACTCCGCCCGCGAGGCATCGCTTCCTCGTCCGGAACAGGCTCATCGCGGCGCTCACCGAAGGGACCGTCGTGATCGAGGCGGGCAGGCGCAGCGGTGCGCGGAACACCGCGGGCACGGCCGGAGCGCTGGGCAAGGTCGTGATGGCGATGCCGGGACCGGTTTCATCGGGGATGTCCGCCGGCTGCCACGCGCTGATCCGCGAAGGCGAGGCCACGCTGGTGACCTCGGTGGACGAGATCCTCGAGACCGCCGGACGGCTCGGCCAGCAGGGCGAGGAGCCGCGGAAACCGAGCCGCCGCACCGACCGGCTCGGCCCGGAGGCACTGCGCGTGCACGACGCGCTGTCCGAACGATCGGCGAAACCGGAGGAACGGATCGCGGCCGAGACCGGCATTCCGGTGGAGCGGATCCGCGCGTTGCTGCCCGAGCTGGAACTCGACGGCTTCGCGGAAAGAGGTGACTCAGGGTGGCGAAGACGGACAGCCAAGACCTGACTGGCCTACACCTGAGACGCCATCCCGGCACGATCCGACCACGGACACCGCAACAGGGTGCGGCGATACTTGACCATCCGCCGTACATCGCGCAGCGTGATCGGCATGCCGTCGACCGAAGGTCCCCACGGCACGGGAAAACGCGCCCGCAGGCCCGATCTGCGCGCCGCCCGTGCCGCGCTGCCGGAACCTGTCCGGAAGCTGATCGACGACTACGAGCGGCACCTTTCCCTGGAACGCGGGCTGTCCGCGCATACGGTGCGCGCCTATGTCGGCGACGTGGTGTCGCTGATGGGCTTCGTGGCCGGGACCGGCGGCCGGTTCTCCGACCTCGACATCGCGACGCTGCGCGGCTGGCTCGCCCGGCAACGCGAGGAAGGGGCCAGCCGGACGACGCTGGCCAGGCGAGCGGCGGCGGCCCGCACCTTCACCGCGTGGGCGCACCGCGGCGGGGCGCTCGCGACCGATCCCGGCGGGCGGCTCGTGGCGCCTCGCGCGCATCGCAAGCTACCCGGGGTCCTCCGGGCGGAGCAGGCGAGTGAGGTCATGCGGGCCTCAGCCGCCGGTGCCGAACAGCGGGACCCGGTGGCATTGCGGGACAGTGCCATCGTGGAACTGCTCTACGCGACCGGTGTGCGGGTCTCCGAACTGTGTGGGCTGGACTTGGGCGATGTCGATTTCTCGCGCCGGGTCGTGCTCGTACTGGGCAAAGGCGGCAAGGAACGCGTCGTGCCGTTCGGCGTCCCGGCCGAAGCCGCGTTGCGTACGTGGCTGGACGAGGGCAGGGGAAAACTCGCCGTCGAAGCGAAGGGCCGGGTGGAAGCCGCGCTCTTCCTGGGAGCGCGAGGCGGCAGGCTCGATCCTCGGGCGGCCCGCCGGGTGGTCCACGACGCCGTCGGCTCGGTGCCGGGCGCGAGCGACATGGGACCGCACGGCCTGAGGCATTCGGCGGCCACCCATCTGCTCGAAGGCGGCGCCGATCTTCGGAGCGTTCAGGAACTGCTTGGTCACGCTACGCTGGCTACGACGCAGCTCTACACTCATGTGACCGTCGATCGGCTGAAGGCGATCCACGACCGCGCGCACCCCCGGGCCCGATGATGCCGGGGAAGACTCGGCAGGTGACCCGACGGCCCGAACCGACGGCGCACGCGCATCCGCACGAGCACGGAGACCATCCTGAGTCGCATGCTGAGAACGGCGGTCCGATGACCGCCGACCCACATGTCACCGAAGCCGCCGGGAAACACCGCCCCGGCGGGGACGGTCCTGCCGTCGCGCCCGAAGCGCGGACGAGTTACGAGGTGGACGCCGGGATCCAGGCGTTGTGGCGTGAGTTCACCGAGTCCCCGGACCAGGTCGTGCGCGACAGGCTCGTCCTGCACTACGCCCCGCTCGTCAAGTACGTCGCAGGCCGCGTCGGCACGGGCCTGCCGACCCACGTCGACGTCGGCGACCTGATCCAGTCCGGGATCTTCGGCCTCGTCGACGCCATCGAGAAGTTCGAACCCGCCAGGGGCCTGCGCTTCGAGACCTACGCGATGCAGCGCATCCGCGGCGCGATCCTCGACGACCTCCGCTCCCAGGACTGGGTCCCGAGGGCGGTGCGCAGCAAGGCACGTGAGGCCGAACGCGCGCTGGAACGCCTCGGCGCCCGGCTCAACCGCACGCCGACCGACGCCGAACTGGCGGCCGAGCTCGAAATCAGCGTCGACGACCTGCGCGAGTTCTACGGCCAGCTGCAGCTCACCAGCGTCATCGCGCTGGAGGACCTCGTCGCCGCGGGCAAGGACAGCGGTTCGCTGGTCGACACCCTGCCCGACGACGGCGCCGTCGACCCGGTGGCCGTCCTGGTCGACCAGGACAACCGCCGCCAGCTGGCACAGGCGATCGCCCAGCTCACCGAACGCGACCGGATCGTGGTCGGCCTCTACTACTTCGAGAGCCTGACGCTCGCCGAGATCGGCAAGGTCCTCGGCGTCACCGAGTCGCGGGTCAGCCAGTTGCACACCCGCGCCGTCATGCGGCTGCGCGCGAAGCTGGTCGAGCAGGCCTGAAAAGCTAGCCTCCCTCCCACGGTTTGAGGCGGATCTCGGACGGTTCACCGATCAGCGCGAGCGGATCGACGTATACGTCCCCTTTTCGGACACCGAAGTGCAGGCATGCCGTGTCCGGGCAGCCCGGATGCCCGGGCGCGAGCGTCCCGAGTACCTGACCCCGGTACACCTGGTCACCCGCGGTGACCACCGGCGCGAGGGGTTGGTAGGTGGTGTGCAGACCGCCTTCGTGATCGATCGAAACCACCCCGCGGCCGGCCACCTGCCCGGCGAACATCACCACTCCTTCGGCGGCGGCGAGCACGTTCGTTCCCGGTGCGGCGACGAGGTCGACACCGCGGTGCCCGGGGCCGTACGGCGTCGCCGGTGGCTCGAAGTACCTGGTGACGCTGGGTGTCGGCGAGAGCGGCCAAGAAAGGCGTCCCTGCGGGAAAAAGGCGGCCCGCGCCGTTCCCGGCACGGCGAACGAGGACACGAGCGCGAGCATGGTCGCGAGGATCGCGACGCGGGGCAGGCGCCTCGGCCGTCCGGGACGGCGATGCCTGCCGCCGGTGCGGTCGATCGCGAAGGAATGCCTGGTGACAGGGCGGGAACAGCTTGTCATGGTCATGCGTTCCAGCCTGGGCGCCCGGCGTGGCGCGTGGGGCGCGCCGGTGGAATCTGTGGATAACCGAGGCGGTTGTGGACAACCGCTCTCATCAGGGGCTGCCGGTGCGGTAGGCGGCGGCGACAGGGAGTAGACTCTTTTGCGCGGTCCGCGGCAGCGGACTGACTTCGCGTGCACGTGCGCGCTCCCGATGGCCGATCTCCTCACGGAGGGTCAGGACAACCGGGGGCACACGGTCCGGCGGTCCCTGGGGTCACTTCGCCTCCGGGTCCGGACCCGAGCATCTGCACCAGGGCGATCGGCCACCCGGCCGAGAGCGACGAACCGAGCAAGCGCGTTCCGGCGGAGCCGGGCGCGCACGACACAGAAGAGGTTGATTCCGGCAATGGCCGTCGTCACCATGAAGCAGCTGCTCGACAGCGGCGTGCACTTCGGGCACCAGACCCGTCGGTGGAACCCGAAGATGAAGCGCTACATCTTCACCGAGCGCAATGGCATCTACATCATCGACCTGCAGCAGACGCTGACCTACATCGACCGTGCGTTCGAGTTCATCAAGGAAACCGTCGCGCACGGCGGCACCATCATGTTCGTCGGCACGAAGAAGCAGGCTCAGGAAGCCATCGCCTCCGAGGCCGCGCGCGTGGGGATGCCCTACGTGAACCAGCGTTGGCTCGGCGGCATGCTGACCAACTTCCAGACGGTGCACAAGCGTCTTCTCCGCCTGAAGGAGCTCGAGTCGCAGGAGCAGACCGGTGGTTTCGCCGGGCTGACCAAGCGCGAAATCCTCACGCTCACCCGTGAGAAGGACAAGCTCGAGAAGACCCTCGGCGGTATCCGCGACATGGCCAAGGTGCCGAGCATCGTGTGGATCGTCGACACGAAGAAGGAGCACATCGCCGTCGGCGAGGCTCGCAAGCTGAACATCCCGGTCGTCGCGATCCTGGACACCAACTGCGACCCGGACGAGGTCGACTACCCGATCCCGGGTAACGACGACGCGATCCGTTCGGCCGCGCTGCTGACCAAGGTCGTGGCCGAGGCCGCCGCCGCCGGTCTGATGGCCCGCTCCAGCCGCAACGGTTCCTCCGCCGACGCCAAGCCCGACGCGGGCGTCGCCACGGACGAGCCGCTGGCCGAGTGGGAGAAGGAGCTGCTCGCCGGCTCCGAGACCGCCGCCGCGGACGCCAAGGAAGCCGCCGCCGCGACCGAGAGCGCCACCGAGGCGCCCGCCGAGGCCCCGGCCGAGCAGGCCACCGCCTCCTCCTGATCCACCTCGCTCGTGGGGCCGCCTCCGGGTGGCCCCACGGGTACCTCTCCCGAAGACTTTCTCGTACCTGAAATGGACGGACAACGCACGATGGCGAATTACACCGCCGCAGATGTGAAGCGCCTCCGCGAACTGACCGGCGCCGGCATGATGAACTGCAAGAAGGCGCTGGAGGAGACCGACGGCGACTTCGACAAGGCCGTCGAGTTCCTGCGCATCAAGGGCGCCAAGGACGTCGGCAAGCGCGCTGAGCGCGCCACCGCCGAGGGCCTTGTCGCCGGCGACGGCGGCGTGCTGATCGAGCTCGACTCCGAGACCGACTTCGTCGCGAAGAACGAGGACTTCCAGGCCCTCGCCGCGAAGATCGTCGAGGTCGCGAAGGCCGAGAAGACCAGCGACGTCGAGAAGCTGAAGGCCGCCTCGCTCGACGGCAAGACCGTCGACGAGACCGTCCAGGAGATGGCCGCCCGCATCGGCGAGAAGCTCGAGCTGCGCCGCGTCGCCGCCTTCGAGGGCACCACCACCACCTACCTGCACCGTCGCGGTGCGGACCTCCCGCCCGCCGTCGGCGTGCTCATCGAGTACACCGGTGAGGGCGAGGCCGCCGCCGAGGCCGCTCGTGGCGCCGCCATGCAGGTCGCCGCGCTCAAGGCCAAGTACCTCACCCGCGAAGAGGTTCCGGCCGAGATCATCGACAACGAGCGCCGCGTCGCCGAGGCGACCGCCCGCGAAGAGGGCAAGCCGGAGCAGGCCATGCCCAAGATCATCGAGGGCAAGGTCAACGCGTACTACAAGGACAACGTCCTGCTCGAGCAGCCGTCGGTCAAGGACAACAAGAAGACCGTCAAGGCCCTGCTCGACGAGGCCGGCGTGACCGTGAGCCGGTTCGCCCGGTTCGAGGTCGGCCAGGCCTGATCCAGGCACGGAACACAAGAGTCACCACTGTGCCCCGTCTCCGTCCATCGGGGACGGGGCACAGTCGGGTCCAGAGCATTAGGGAGGGCGACATGGGTGTCCGGGTCGAAGGCGGATACCGGCGGGTGCTGCTGAAGCTGGGCGGCGAGATGTTCGGCGGCGGTTCCATCGGGGTTGATCCGGATGTGGTGCACTCGGTCGCTCAGCAGATCGCCGACGTCGCCAGGACAGGCGTGCAGATCGCCGTCGTGATCGGCGGTGGCAACTACTTCCGCGGCGCGGAACTGTCGCAACGCGGCATGGACCGCGACCGCGCGGACTACATGGCGATGCTCGGCACCGTCATGAACTGCCTGGCACTGCAGGACTTCCTGGAGAAGGAGGGCCTGCCGACGCGGGTGCAGACCGCCATCACCATGGGCCAGGTCGCCGAGCCGTACATCCCGCGCCGCGCCGAGCGTCACCTGGAGAAGGGGCGCGTCGTCATCTTCGGTGCCGGGGTCGGCATGCCGTACTTCTCCACCGACACCGCCGCGGCGCAGCGCGCGCTCGAACTCGGCTGCGAAGCCGTCTTGATGGCGAAGGCCGTCGACGGCGTCTACACCGCGGACCCGAAGAGCGACCCGACCGCGGAGATGTTCCACGAGATCAGCCACCGCGAGGTGCTGGAACGGGACCTCAAGGTCGCCGACGCCACCGCGTTCAGCCTGTGCATGGACAACAACATGCCGATCATCGTGTTCAATCTGCTCACCGAGGGGAACATCGCTCGTGCGGTCAGTGGTGAGAGGATCGGCACACTGGTCGACACCCCCGCCGACGGGGTGCCCGCGTAGTCCTGCTCTGCTCTTCGCAACCGGTACGAATACACAACAACGGGAGTTGCCGTGATCGACGAGACCCTCCTCGACGCCGAGGAGAAGATGGAAAAAGCGGTGTCCGTCGCCAAGGAGGACCTGTCGTCGGTGCGCACCGGCCGGGCCCACCCTGGGATGTTCTCGCGCGTTGTCGTCGACTATTACGGCGCGCCGACCCCGCTGAACCAGTTGGCGGGCGTCAACATCCCTGAGGCCCGGATGGCGTTGATCAAGCCTTACGACCAGACCTCGCTCAACGCCATCGAGAAGGCGATCCGCGAGTCGGACCTCGGCGTCAACCCGAGCAACGACGGCAACGTGATCCGCATCGTCATCCCGCAGCTCACCGAAGAGCGCCGCAAGGAGATGGTGAAGGTCGCCAAGGCCAAGGGTGAGGACGCCCGCGTCTCGATCCGCAGCGTCCGCCGCAAGGCCAAGGAAGAGCTCGACCGGATCAAGAAGGACGGCGAGGCGGGCGAGGACGAGGTCGTCCACGCCGAGAAGGAACTCCAGAACCTCACCGACACATACACGCACAAGGTCGACGAGCTGGTGAAACACAAGGAAGCCGAGCTACTCGAGGTCTGATGAGCCAGGTGAGCGAGGAACGCGAGGACCGGGTGGAGAACCCGGAACCGGTTCCGGCCACGGTGCCGGATTCGGAAACCGTGCCGGAACCGGCGCGGAAGGCTTCCCGCGCCGGCCGCAACCTGCCCGCCGCGATCGGGGTCGGGCTGCTGCTGGGGGCGGCGATCATCACGTCCCTGCTCACCGTCCGATTTCTTTTCATCGGCATCATCGCGATCGCCATCGCGGTCGGCACGATCGAGCTGGCCGGGGCGCTGAAGCGCGCGGCCGACATCCGGATCGCGCTGGTCCCGGTGCTCGTCGGCGGTCAGGCGATGATCTGGCTGGCGTGGCCGTTCGGTCGTGAGGGCGCGCTGACGGCGTTCGTGCTGACGGTGCTGGCGTGTCTGCTGTGGCGGTTGCCCGGCGGGGCGGAAGGGTATCTGCGCGACATCAGCGCCTCGGTCTTCGCCGCCGCGTACATCCCGCTCTTCGGTGCCTTCGCCGCGATGCTGGTGCCGCCCGAAGACGGGGTCGGCCGCGTCCTCGCCTTCATGATCGGGGTCGTCGCCTCGGACACCGGCGGCTACATCGCCGGTGTGCTGGGCGGCAAGCACCCGATGGCGCCCAGCATCAGCCCGAAGAAGACTTGGGAAGGCTTCGCCGGTTCGCTCGTGGCGGGTGTGGTCGCCGGAGCCCTGACGCTGAGCCTTCTGCTCGACGGCCATGCCTGGCAGGGTGTGCTGTTCGGTGCGGCGATCGTCTTGACCGCGACGCTGGGCGATCTCGTCGAGTCGCTGATCAAGCGCGATCTCGGTGTCAAGGACATGGGGAACATGCTGCCGGGACATGGTGGCCTGATGGACCGGCTCGACTCGTTGCTCCCGTCGGCCGTCGTCTCCTGGCTGCTGCTCTCCGCTTTCGTCCCCGTTTAGACAGCAGCGAAAGCCATGTGACAAGCCTTCGCCGTTGGGCCAAGGTCGGAGTATGCGAACTCAAAGGATGAGTAAGCGGCTTCTGACCCTGGCACTGAGCGTTCTGACGCTCGGCGCTCTGACGACATCCGTGGCGGAGGCGGGCGAAGGCCCGGTCGTCCGCACTGATTCCGGCCCCGTTCGCGGGGTGATCACCAGCGAATACCGGAGTTTCCAAGGTATCCCGTTCGCCGCGCCACCGGTCGGCGCGCTGCGCTGGGCACCACCACAGAGACCCGAACCGTGGACCGCCGTGCGGGACGCGAGCAAACCCGGGCCGCGGTGCGCTCAGGGGGAGGGCATCGGCTCCGCCCCGAGCGTCGCCGAGGATTGCCTGTATCTCAACGTGATCAGCCCGGCCAAGCCGACGCCCAAGCCGCGTCCGGTGATGGTCTGGGTCCATGGCGGCGGCTTCACTTCCGGCGCCGGCAGCGACTACGACTTCAAGCGTCTCGCTCTCGGCGGGGATGTCGTCGTGATGACCGTGAATTACCGGCTGGGTGTGTTCGGCTTCTTCGGTCATCCCGAACTCGGGCGGGACTCCGGCGTCTTCGGCCTCCAGGACCAGCAAGCCGCCCTTCGCTGGGTCCAGCGCAACGCCCGCGCCTTCGGGGGAGACCCGAGGAACGTCACGTTGTTCGGTGAGTCCGCGGGCGCGATGAGCACCTGCGCCCAGCTGACCTCGCCCGCGGTCGCGGGCCTGGTCACCCGCGCGATCATCCAGAGCGGGCCCTGCACGATCGACTGGCCCGCCAATGGGGTCTTCCCCGGTACTTCCGAGGGAAAGCTCTTCCAACGCCGCTCGGACGTCGAGGCGTTCGGCAGCGCCGAGGGGAAGAAGCTGGGCTGTGCCGACGTGGAGTGCCTGCGCCGCTTGCCTGCCGACGCGTTGCTGCCCTTGCCGTTCAACGGCCCGGCCTTCGACACCGGCCTCTTGCCGACCGATCCGGCGGAGGCGTTCCGGGTGGGCCGGTTCGCGAAGGTGCCGGTGATGACCGGGACCACGCGTGACGAGGGCAGGTTGTTCGCGGCGCTCTTCCCGGACCAGCCGATCACCGAAGCGCGCTATCAGCAGCTGCTGCGTGAGGCCTTCGGAGACAAGGCATCCACCGTCGCGGCGAAGTATCCCTCCGCCGCACATGGCAGTCCGGGCAACGCTTTCGCCGACGTCATGACGGATCGGGTGTGGGCCTGTTCGGAGGTCGAGGTTCAGCGGTATCTCGCCGCGAGGACACGGACCTTCGCCTACGAATTCGCCGATCGCGGCGCTCCGGCGCTGTTCCCCTTCCCGCCTGGGATCGACCCGGGGGCTTCGCACGGTTCGGAATTGGCGTACTTGTCTGATTTGGCCGGCTCTCCGGCGAAGTTGACGCCCGCGCAGAAGAAACTCGCGGCGCAGATGATCCAGTACTGGACCCGGTTCGCCAGGACCGGCGATCCGAACGGCGAAGCGCTGCCGAAGTGGCGTCCGGCGCCGAAGGTGCAGTCGCTGGCCCCGGACAGGATCGGTCCGGTCGACTACGCCGCCGAGCACAACTGCGGTTTCTGGGCGGGTCTCTGACGAAAGGGCCGGGGTGACGGATTTCCTCACCCCGGCTCAGTCGTCGTAAGGATCGTCGACTTCGGCGGTACCCCAGCCTTCGGCGACCCGGGAGTGGTCGATCACGGCGAACACCGAACCATCGGGGTCGGCGAGGATCGCCACGCGCCCGTACGGGGTGTCGTAGGGCTGGACCACGACGGCGCCACCGAGCATCAACGCCTGTCCCGCGGCGGCGTCCGCGCCGCGGGCGGGATCCAGTGCGAGATAGACCATCCAGTGCGGGGGAGTGTCCGGCCGGTATTCCGTGCCCATCACGTACCGGTACAGCACGGGTTCGTGTTCGATGAGCCATTCGGCGTAGTCGAGCGAGGTGCCGTCACCGATCTGATGGCTGGTGTAGTTGAAGAGGCGGCAGTAGAAGTGGTCCGCCGCCGCTCCGTCGTGGGTGTTGAGGTCCGCGCCGCTGAAGGTGTTGGGGATACCGGTCGCGAACTCCCAAGTGACCGGCGGTTCCCAGAAGACGACGTGCGCCCCGCAAGCGTCGACGGCGTGGATGATGGTGCCGCGCTGGGGAATCGCCACCGGCCCGAGGGTGACCCGGCCACCGAGACTGTCGACCCATTCGGCCGCCGCGGCGGCCGAATGGGTCGACAGGTGGACGCTCCATCCACTCGGCCCGCCGGTGCCCGAGCGGTACAGACCACCGACCGGGGCACCGTTCAAGGTCGCGATCGAGTACCGCCCGGTCGGCGTCGCGGGATCACGTTGGACAGTGAACTCCCAGTCGAAAAGCCCGCTGTAGAAGGCTTGTGCGGCCGCTTCGTCTCTGCAGGCGAGTTCGATCCAGCACGGGATTCCTGAAGGGATGACGGAAGTGTGAGCGGCCGAGCCAAGCGACATGCGGTTCTCCCTTACCGGTGGGGGTAAAGTCTAGTCGCTTTCCGCATTGTTTCCGTTAAAGATTTGGACCCGGTGATCAGGAACCCGGCCCGGTGTCCCGTCGTTGGAGTTTCCGTGCGCTGGTTTCCCCGATCCGTCTCCTCCTTCCGCCGCGGTGGCGAGGAAGTGCTGCCGAGCCCGAACATTTGGTACTACCAAAAGGCCTACGAGATCGAGAACCGCGCGCAAGACGTCGACGACGAGATCTGGCGGGTCCTCGCCGGGTATCGCGACTGGTCCGGGGCGGACGTGCTCGACATCGGCTGCGGCGACGGTTACCACTTGCCCCGCTTCGCCGCGACGGCGCGGTCGGTGCTCGGGGTCGAACCCCACGAGCCGCTTGTCCGTGACGCTCGGCATCGCGTCGGGGAGCTGGAGAACGTCGAGGTGCGGCAAGGCCGTGCACAGCGGCTTCCGGTGCCGGACGCGGCTTTCGACGTCGTCCACGCGCGGACGGCCTACTTTTTCGGCCCTGGCTGCGAACCCGGCCTTCGTGAGGCGGAGCGGGTGCTGCGGCCCGGCGGGATGTTGATGATCGTGGATCTCGATGTGACGAGTGAGCCCTACGGACGCTGGATGCGACAGGATCTGCCGCACTACGACCCGCCCGGCGTCGAGAAGTTCTTCGCCCGTCAGGGATTCGGCTGTCGCAAGGTGATGACGCGGTGGCTGTTCGAGGACGCCGCCGCGATGGAAGCGGTGCTGAAGATCGAGTTCAGCGCCCCGGTCGCGGCGAAGGCGATCGCGGAGGTCCGGCGCCTCAACGAGGTTTCGTCAGGAGCCGGGCAGAAGCGGATGACGTTGCCGGTGGGCTATCGCGTGCATACGCGCACCAAGCCCACCGGCCTCGTCGTGCCAGGTCACTCCGCGTCCTCGCGGGATGCCTCGTCCGGAGCGGTGTCGTCGTCGGCCTCGCCGAGGATGCCGTAGATCGTCCGGCGTGCCTCGTTGAGCACGTCGACGGCGCGGGACTGCTGTGCCTCGCTGCCGGCGTGCATGACCTGCATGACCGCGGCGGCCAGGGTCGCCCCCGCCTTGCGCAGGTTCACCTCGGCCGGGTCGACGTCGTGGGCGATCTGCTCCCACGGCGGGACGGCGTCCTGTTGCTCGGCCGCGGCGCGACCGGATTCGGTGAGCTCGAACAGCTTCTTGCCGCCCTCGTCCTTGCTGGTCACCAGGCCTTCGTCGGCCAGCATCTGCAGTGTCGGGTAGACCGAGCCGGGGCTCGGTTTCCAGAAGCCGCCGCTGCGCTCGCCGATCTCGCGGATGATCTCGTAACCGTGCCTCGGCTGCTCGGAAAGCAGCGCGAGGATCGCGGCGCGGACGTCACCGCGCTTGCCACGACGGCCACCGGGGCCACCGCGACGGCCGTGCCGATGCCGGTGCCCGGGTCCGCCCGGTCCCCACCCCGGAGGCGGGGGGAATTCGCCGAAGCCGCCGCGTGCCCATGGCCCGAAGGCGGGTCGGCCGTGTTCTGGAGGGAAAGGTCGTCCTCGCATGATGTGAATCCTCTCTACGTAATGTTCCGACACGTTCACGATATATCGGAACCAGTCGTACAGCAACCGAATGTTCGTGACGTGGGTCTCAGTGCAGGTCGAGAGCGAGCAGATCGACGCCGCCCGCGTCGAACTCGCCGACCTTTCGCCAGCCCCAGCGGTGGTACAGCGCCCTGGCAGGCGCCGCGACGCGGGAGCCCAGGAGTGCGAGCCGTTCTGGCCGGTCTTTCAGCAGGTCGTCGAGCAGGGCACGGCCGTGCCCACGGCCTCGCAGCTCGGGGACGACGGCCAGTTCGTATACGTAGAAGATCGCTTCGTCACGCAGCCATTCCGGCGCCGGGCCTGTGCAGCGCTTCGGCCACCATCCCGCATCCTGGCGGACGCCGTACGCGAACCCGCCCAGCGCGTCATCGTCGAAGACGGTCTGCATGGCGAACCCGGGAAGTTCGGAGTGTTCGGCGAAGAGTGCTTCGAAGCGGACGACATCGTCTTCGTTCTCGAAGTAGGGCGCTTCCCGATAGACGCGGCGGTAGACGTCGGCGAGCTCAGGTGATTCGAAGGGCACGGTTCAGTCTGCCCAGAACCACGGAGCCACGTCAGGTGACCTGGGGAACAGCGATGGAGGGCGGCCCGGGCGCGTCGGAGGTGGACATGGGAGACTGAGTGGGCTATGACTGCCCTCCCTCTCGTCTTCGACGCGCCCAAGCGCGGCCTCCCGCCGCGCCACCTCGCCGACCTCACCGCCGCCGAGCGGGCCGAGGCCGTCGCCGAGCTGGGTGAGAAGCCGTTCCGCGCGAAGCAGCTGTCGAACCACTACTTCTCGCGGCTCACGGTGAACCCGGAGGAGATGACGGACATCCCGGCCGCGTCGCGGGAAAAGCTCGTCGCCGATCTGATGCCGCCGCTGCTCACCGAGATCAAGGCACTCGCCTGCGACGACGGCGCCACCCGCAAGACCCTCTGGCGCGCGCACGACGGGACGCTGCTGGAGAGCGTGCTGATGCGCTACCCGGACCGCGCGACCCTGTGCATCTCGAGCCAGGCGGGCTGCGGCATGGCGTGCCCGTTCTGCGCGACCGGACAGGGCGGCCTCGACCGAAACCTCTCCACCGCCGAGATCGTCGACCAGGTCCGCGCGGCCGCCGCCGTGATGCGCGACGGCGCGATGACCGGTGGCCCCGGTCGCCTCTCGAACATCGTCTTCATGGGCATGGGCGAGCCGCTGGCGAACTACAAGCGGGTGGTGGCGGCGGTGCGGCGGATCACGGATCCTTCGCCTGAGGGGCTCGGTATCGGTCAGCGTTCGGTGACGGTGTCGACAGTCGGTCTCGCGCCCGCGATCCGTAAGTTGGCGGACGAGAAGATGCAGGTGCGGTTGGCGGTGTCGTTGCACACGCCGGATGACGAGCTGCGGGACACGCTGGTGCCGGTGAATGAGCGGTGGTCGGTGGACGAGGTTCTGTCGGCCGCCCGGTACTACGCGGATACGTCCGGACGTCGGGTGTCGATCGAGTACGCGTTGATCCGGGACATCAATGATCAGCCTTGGCGTGCCGAGCTGCTCGCGAAGCGTCTTCGCAAGCACCTCGGCCAGCTGGTGCACGTGAACGTGATTCCGTTGAACCCGACTCCGGGCAGCAAGTGGGACGCGTCGCCGAAGCCGGTGGAGCGGGAGTTCGTGCGTCTGGTGAACGCCGGCGGGGTCGCCTGCACGGTGCGGGACACGCGCGGTCAGGAGATCGCCGCGGCCTGCGGCCAGCTCGCCGCCGAGGGAAGCTGACCGAACCTGCTGACGATGTCGGCTTCGATACAGCTGGCTGCTTCTAGCGCTGAGACAACGGGCGGGCGTTCCTGCATGTCCTCGAAGGAAATCCAGACCTCGGCTTTGGAAGTTTTCAAACAGCGTAGGCCGCAGACGAAGCCACTTGTCGTCTTCTGCTACTCGTAGAATCCGCGGCCAGCCTGCCAGGCCTGTCGGGCTTTCCGCCATCCGAGCCTGGACTGGCATTTGATGGTGCGTCGGGGTTGGCGGACCAGTCGAGAGCACTCTGCTGCCAGGCGACAGCGCCTTAAGACGTGGATGCTGCACATGCGGGCCAAGACGGCGCACTCATGCGTGTTCGTGTTCCGACTTTGCTTGCTTCCGGAGGCCTGTCTCGGCCGGAGTACCAAGGCCGGCCATGGCCGTAAGCCTCAGCTGATCGTCCACTCAGGTGTATATCGATCCGGGGTGATGTTCACTCGGATGGCGGGCAACTCAATAGTCGTGCGGTGCGTAAGTGTTCAGATACGCCCCGTTTGCGCCGGTTGCGGCGGGCTGATTGTGTGCGAGGGGAATCGCAGGTGGGTCGCTGGATCACGAAAAACGGGCAAAAGATCTACATCGAGAGCGGCAACGGCGGAGTGGTCGCGGTCGCTGCGGCGGTCGCCGTTCTCGCTGGCGGCGGTGCGGGTGGTGTTGGGGTGCTCGGCGGAACCTCGGCCCCGGGTGCCGGGGTCGCTTCCGAAGCGCTCGCGGGAAACACCGGTGGAGTCGTTGACTCTCTGCCTGGGCGTTCGCTCAAGGCTCGCCGTGCCGAGGGCCGCGAGTCAGCCAAGCGCGGCCGCACGGACGAAGCCTGGGGGCGGCTGAAGTTCAAGGAGTTCAAGCGCAAGATTGAGCGTGAGGGCAACTGCGTGGCCGCTGCGACTGGGCGGGTGCGGGACTTCCTGGTCGAGACACCGTGCACATCGATGGAGCGGATGTTGCTGGCTGTTGGTGACGGACACGGCAACGCCGCAGTGGTATCGGTTGTCCGGGTTGGGTTTCGGACGAAAGCCCAAGCGCAAGCCTTCAAGAAGGTCGAGGACCTCCACGGGAGCGGAGACGTACGGCCGCTCGATATCGCTGTCGTGCTCGGCCTGGCCAATGTGAAGATGACCGGGCTGCACTATCACGCGCGGCCTGAGGGAGCCGCCATGGTGGTGGCCGAAGCTGACACAGCCACAGGCCGCGTCGATCGCGACACCCTGGAAGCGCTCGCCGACGTCGGCTCCTACCTGCCGACCACCTGATTCGGGAGTCCTTTGCTCCGGTCGTGCTAGCATTGATCGCAATGACTGCATTGGGAGGTGTCGGATGGCGAACCTGACTATCCGCGATTTCGACGAGGGGCTGAAGGCAAAGCTGCGGATCCGGGCTGCTGAACACGGCCGGTCGATGGAGGCTGAGGTGCGTGCGATCCTCGCCTCCGCGCTGACCAAGCCGGCACCTGGACCGGGGATGGGGTCGAGGATCCGGCAGCGTTTTGACGGCCTGGATGAGCCATCATTCGAGCTTCCGCAACGAGTGGAGCAACCACGAGTCGCGGAGCTTCCCGAGTGATTGTTCTCGACACCAACGTCGTCTCCGAGCTGATGAGGCAAACTCCGGATGGCGGCGTGGTTCGCTGGGTCGATCGGTATCCTGCCGATGAGGTCTTCATTACGTCTGTGACGGCTGCCGAACTCGCATACGGGGTCGCTCGGCTGCCAGATGGCCGACGAAAGGCCGCACTCGCGGCGAAGGTCTCGGAGTTGCTGACCGAAGACCTCCAGGATCAAATCCTGCCGTTCGACAGTGTGGCTGCCGAGTACTACGGCGAGATCGCCGCAGCGCGCGAGGAGCAAGGTCTTCCGATCAGTATGGCTGATGCGCAGATTGCCGCTGTCTGCCGACGCTTCGTAGCGTGTCTCGCGACCCGTAACATCAAGGATTTCGTCGACACCGGTATCACGCTGCTCGATCCGTGGGGCGACACGCCTGAGTTTGTAAAAGGGTAGGGACGGGCGAGCCGCTGGCGAACTACAAGCGGGTGGTGGCGGCGGTGCGGCGGATTACGGATCCTTCGCCTGAGGGGCTCGGTATCGGTCAGCGTTCGGTGACGGTGTCGACAGTCGGTCTCGCGCCCGCGATCCGTAAGTTGGCGGACGAGAAGATGCAGGTCCGGCCGCCGGGTGTCGATCGAGTACGCGTTGATCCGGGACATCAATGATCAGCCTTGGCGTGCCGAGCTGCTCGCGAAGCGTCTTCGCAAGCACCTCGGCCAGCTGGTGCACGTGAACGTGATTCCGTTGAACCCGACTCCGGGCAGCAAGTGGGACGCGTCGCCGAAGCCGGTGGAGCGGGAGTTCGTGCGTCTGGTGAACGCCGGCGGGGTCGCCTGCACGGTGCGGGACACGCGCGGCCAGGAGATCGCCGCGGCCTGCGGCCAGCTCGCCGCCGAAGAACGCTGATCATTCACCTGCCCACGGGCGAAGCTTCTCGGGGTTGCGGACGGCCCAGATCCGCGTGATCCGGTCGTCCGCGACGTCGAACGCGTAGACCGACGAGATCGCGCCGTCGAGCTGGATCAGCAGGCCGGGTTGGCCGTTGACGGTCCGCTCCAGGATCGTGAAGTCGCCGGGCACCCGGGTGGCGACGGCGACGATGAACCCGGCGATCCGCTCGCCGCCCTCGATCGGGTGCAGCGCGGTGGTGACCAGGCCACCACCGTCCGCGGTGAAGGTCGCGGCCGGATCGAGGAGACCGACCAGCGCGGTGATGTCCTTGGCTTCCCAGGCCTGTTTGAAGTCGCGGACCAGATCGGCCTGATGGACGGTCGGCGCCGCCGTCGGCTTGTTCGCGCGGACCCGGCGACGCGCCGAGGAAGCCAGCTCACGGCAGGCGGCCGGGGTTCGGCCGGTGATCTCGGCGATTTCGGCGAACGAGTAATGGAAGACGTCATGCAGGATGAGCGCGACGCGCTGGGCCGGGGTCATCGCTTCAAGCGTGACGAGGAAGGCCATGCCGACCGACTCGTCCAGGGTGACGCTGTCGGCCGGATCGGCGGGGCGCCCCTCGGTGTGGTCGGGTAGCGGCTCGGGGATCCACTCACCGACGTAGCGTTCGCGCCGGGCGCGTGCCGAGCCGAGCAGGTCGAGGCAGATGCGGCTGGTGACGGTGGTGAGCCAGGCGCCGGGTGAGGCGATCGCGTCCTGCCGTGGCCGGGTCAGCGCGTACCAGCGGGCGTAGGCCTCCTGAACGGCGTCCTCGGCCTCGGCGAGCGAACCCAGCAGCCGGTAGGCGAGGTTGATCAGGTGGCGGCGCTCGCTGAGGATCGCGTCGGTCATCGGTGCTCCCGTCGGTCCGGTGTCTCCGCCTGTTCGACGAGACACCGTGTCGCATTGTCAGGGTGGGATGGGGCCTGACGTTTTCCAGGGCTGTGTCGTCGTAGTGCTCGGAAGTGGACGCTACGAATCAGGGAGACCGATGATCAGGATCGGAATCATTCTCGGCAGCACCCGTCCGGGTCGCCGGGGCGAGCAGGTGGCCCGATGGGTCGAGGAGCGGGCGGGGCTACGCGAGGACGCGGAGTTCGAGGTGATCGACCTGCTCGACCATCCGTTGCCGCATCTGGACGAACTGCCTGGCGAGTACAAGAACGAGCACACCCGGGCCTGGGCGGCGAAGATCGCGTCGTTCGACGGGTTCGTGGTCGTGACGCCCGAGTACAACCACTCGGCGCCGGGAGCGCTGAAGAACGCGATCGACTTCCTGCACGCGGAATGGCAAGACAAGGCGATCGGGTTCGTGTCGTATGGCGGCGTGGGCGGCGCCCGCGCGGTCGAGCAGCTGCGGCTGATGTGCGGGGCGCTGGAGATGGCGGACGTGACGTCACAGGTGGCGCTGTCGTTGGCGACCGAGTTCGAGAACTTCGAGGTCTTCCGGCCGGGCGAGTACAACGTCGCCTCACTGGACAA
Source organism: Amycolatopsis sp. NPDC039088 (assembly GCF_055598845.1). Lineage (NCBI taxonomy): Bacteria > Bacillati > Actinomycetota > Actinomycetes > Pseudonocardiales > Pseudonocardiaceae > Amycolatopsis > Amycolatopsis sp. NPDC039088. The sequence goes on from NZ_JBVKAE010000036.1 coordinate 61,786, forward strand.
GACGCTGGACCAGGTCGTCGCCTGGAGCACCGCCCTCGCGCCGCTGCGTGCCGCGACCCCGGCAGCCGTGGCTTGATTTTCCGGAAAGGACTGAAGATGCGGGAAACGGACGAAGCCGAGCTCAGGCGGCACATCGGCGAAATCGTCGAAGGAATCAAGGCCAAGGATCTGGATCGTCTCCGGCGGCTCTACTCCGAGGACGTCGTGTCCTTCGACATCGACCCGCCGTTGCAGCATGTCGGCATCGACGCGAAGTTGAAGAACTGGACGAGGGTGTTCGTGTTCTTCCACGACGTGACCTACGAGGTTCGCGATCTGCGGTTGACGGTGGACGAAAGTGTCGCGTTCGGACACTGCTTCGGGCGGCTCAGCGGTACGACGAACGACGGGACCGCGGTCGGCGGGATGTGGGTCCGGGGGACCTTCGGCTTCCGGAAGATCGACGGGCGCTGGCTGATCACCCACGATCAGGTTTCGGTCCCGCTCGACATCGCGAGCGGAAAAGGGATGACCGATCTCGAACCCTGACCCGGGTTTGTTCGCCGGTGGCGCCGACCAGGATCACCCGCGGTCGGCGCCGCCGCCAGCCCGGCCAGGTGGCGCAGCACTCGGCCGGATGGCCCAGTCGCGCGGCGGACCCGGCCGTCGACCGCGACACTCGGAGGATGTCGACGGCGGAGGTGAGCAGGATGTCCGGGACGAAGGCGAGACAGGTCCGCCACAGCGGCACCGTGCAGGTGCTCGGGCGGATCGGGATGGGCTGCTATGGGTTGGTGTACTTGCTGATCGGGTACCTGGCGGTGCGGATCGCCGTCGGCGGCGGTGGTCAGGAGGCCGACGGGCGCGGCGCGATCACCGAGGTCGGCTCGACGCCGCTCGGTGGTGTGCTGTTGTGGGTGCTCGCGGCCGGGCTGGTGGCGTATGGGCTGTGGCAGGCGCTGCTGGCCGCGGTCGGATACACCTGGATCGACAAGGAGTGGCGCCGCACCGTCAAGCGGGTGACGTCCGGAGCGCGCTGCGTGGTGGGGATCGGGCTGGGCGTGTACGCGGCCCGGCTGGCCGCGGGGGCGGGGCAGCAGAGTGGCGGTGACCAGAAGCAGCAGGAGTTCACCGCGCGGCTGCTCGCGTTGCCTGCCGGGCCGTTCCTGGTGATCGTGGTGGCCGTCATCGTGCTCGGGGTCGCCGTCGCTTCCGTGGTGAAGGGGGTACGGCGGACCTTCGTGCAGGATCTCGACCTCTCGTCGCTGCCGCCGGGTACCCGGCGCTGGGTCGAGCGGCTGGGGCAGATCGGTTACGTGGCAAGGGGTGTCGTGTTCGGCGTGGTCTCGGTGCTTCTCGGGTACGCGGCGCTGACGCATGACCCGTCCCGATCGGGCGGGCTCGACGCCGCCCTGCGCACCTTGGCCGCTCAGCCGTTCGGCACGGTGCTGCTCTTCGTGGTGGCGGTCGGAGTCGCCGCTTTCGGTGTCTATTGCGGCGGAGCGGCACGGGCACAACGCGGTTGAGTCCGCTCTGGGGGACAGAACACTCTCCTCCTGAAGTCGACTCCGCCCGGCCCCGCCGGACGATGTGCGCGCAGGAGCGCCGTTTCTAGCCTGACGTCGCAGTGATCTTCCACTGGACGAAGGGGAACGGCGATGGGGAATAGGCTGGGCAAGGCCGCAATGGCGTTGGCGGTGGCGACGACGATCGTGGTGGCGGGCTCGACGCCCGGAGTGGCGGCGATACCCGATATCGGGGTGACGGACGTGGTGCAGACCCGCCGGATCGGTGAACTCCGGACCTCTCCGGACGGCCGGTTCGGCGCCGCCGTCGTCACCGAGCCTTCGGTCGCGGACAACACCGTCACCAGCCGGGTTCTCGTGCTGCCACTGGCGAAACCGGCGGAGGTCAGGACGGTCGCGACGGTGACCGGGACGACCGCCCGGATCACGAACCTGCGCTGGTCGCCGGACGGGACCTCGCTGGCCTACCTCGCGGCGGTCGACGGCGCCGACGAGATCTGGCAGGTGCCGGCGCGAGGCGGGAAGCCGGCGAAACCGCTCGATTTCGCCGGTCCCGCCGTCCTGATCGGTGGTAAGCACGAGGCGTTCCGGCTGGCCAACGTGCCGCCGCATCCGGCGAAGATCCTCGCGTTCGAATGGTCACCGGACGGGCGGAGGCTGGCGTTCACCACGCCGCGGCCCGGCGGCAGGCCGACCGCCGGCGGCGTCGTCTTCGACGAGCGGACGATGGATCTGCGGACCTTGGAGACGGGCGAGTACGACCTGACCCGGAACGGGCTGTGGCTGCTGGACACCGCGACCGGGAAACAGCGGCATATCGCCGACTTCGTGATGGGCCCGCTCGCCGTCCCCGGCAAACCGGGTATGGCGTGGTCACCCGACGGCACCCGGCTCGCGTTCGTGACCAGGGAAAGCCAGCGGCCCACCGACAATATCGACACGGCACGGATACTGGACGCGGCAACCGGTCAAGTGACCATTGTGGACACCGCGAAGGCGCGTCCGCTGCCGTCCGCCTGGTCCCCGGACGGACGTTTCCTCCTCGCGTCGAAGGACGACAAGCTGCTGGCCGTACCCGTCGGCGGCGGTACTCCGGAACCGGTCGCGACCTTGCCCGCCGGAACGCGGATGTCGTCGTCTGGCAGCGCGTGGTGGTCGACGGCGGGTGACCGGGTGTTCGCCATGGCGAGCGACGACCGGCGCGAAACCCTTTACGCGGCAACCCGCTCAGGCACTTTGTCGCCCGTTTCCCCGTCTGACGGTACGTTGTCCGGTTGCTCGTTCGACACAGCCCGGAGTCTCGGTCTCTGCGTCCGGGAGGACGTCGCTTCGCCGCCTCGGCTCGTCGTCGTGGACGCCGCGACCGGGTCCGTGCGCGAAGGTCACGACCCGAACGGCTGGGCCGCGGGTGTCCGGCTGACCCGCCCGCAGCGCGCGGAGTGGACCTTGCCTTCCGGAAATCGGGCGACGGGCTACCGTCTCGTCCCCGGGCGTTGTGGCCGGGAGAGCCGCTGCCCGGCCGTCGTGATCACCCATGGCTACGACGCCACCGAGCGGTTCATGGCGGAGGAGAACGAATGGCAGTATCCGTCGCAGGTCTTCGCCGCGAAGGGATATGTCGTCCTGCTGGTCAACGAGTCGCGGTCGACCCAGGATCCGGGGGACGCCGTCGCGGCCATGGAAGCTGCGGTCAAGTCCGAAGTGGACGGTGGAACCGCCGATCAGGGCAAGGCCGGCATCATGGGCTACAGCCGGGGCGCGTTCGTCAGCGAGGAGGCGATCGCACACTCGACCGTGTTCAAGGCCGCGTCCGCCGGTGAGGGCGGCAGCCCGTCGCTGATCCCCGGCTCCGGGCAGACATCCGAACACGTCAACGGTCCGGTGCTGCAGCAGGTGGGCCCCGCCGCCGGTTCGCTCACGTTGAGCATCCACCAGTTCGTCAAGGGGAAGAACGTGCCTGCCGAATTCGTGCTCTTCGGCGACGAGACGCATGTCTTCCATCAGCCGCGGCATCGGGCGGCGGCGATGAACCAGAACCTCGTTTGGTTCGACCGCTGGCTGCGGAACTGACCCCCTGGCGCTGGATTCTGCTGTCGTGAAGGCCTCCTTTCCTGTCGGGACGTTGGCTGTCCGATTTGCGTCTCTATGTACGGTTATGTGTGGGGTCGTGAGTGATAATGAGGGTTATTGAGGGGTAAGGCAAACATGGCGTGATCGCCTCGCTGACGTGAAGGTTCCCTTCCCTGCCCTGAAGGTAGCGAAGGAGGCCTTCGCGGACTGGTCGCAATCAAGGACTCCCCACTGAGACAGTGGGGCCTCCTTGACTGTCCACAGGGGACACCATTGGACGACTTCATGTCCGATTGATGCCTGTATGTACGGTTTCGAAGGGGGTCGTGAGTGTTAGTTAGGGTTAGAACCCTACTTCGCACTCACGACCCGCTCGCGAAACCACGCATAACGCCCAAGTTGGACACTTACCCGTGCAAATAGGGTCCTTTGTGGACAGACCAGTCGCCGTCCCCGCTCCCGTCAGCCGGTCCGGACCCACGCCGGGGCACGCCACGTTTGGGTTACCTCTCAATAGAACGACTCAAATCACTCACGACCCCCTCGTGAAACCGCGCTGCTCCCGCCATGTCCACCACGACGCGTTGCCTTGTTCCGCTGTAGCGGGCGAAGCCGACCGGCGCGTTGTGAAACCCACTTTCGCAACGCTGAAGGTTGGCAAAGTGGCTTTCGCAACCCACCGCGTACGCCGAAGCAGCACGGCCCGCCGTGTCAGAGCGCGGACGCCGCGCGATAGTCCCTCGGCGAGGTGCCCAGAAGCCGGGTGAACATGGTGGAGAACGCGGCAGGGCTCTCGTAGCCGAGCGAGGCGGCGATCCCGGCGATGGGCTGGCCGTCCGAAAGCAGCGACAGGGAATGCAGGACGCAGGCCCGTTGCCGCCAGCGGGCGAAACTCAGCCCGGTCTCGGCGGTGAAGAGCCGGTTCACCGTCCGCTCGCTCACATGCAGCCGGGAAGCCCAGTCGCCGATCGAGTCGTGGATATCCGGATCGTCCAAAAAGGACTCGCATCGGGCGCGTAGCCGTTCGTGTCCCGGCAGCGGGAGATCGAGCTGGATCGGGGCGCATCGGCGGATCTCGTGCAGGGTGAGGCCGATGACCGCGGCGTCCCGGCCACGCGCGGAGTACAGCGATGGCACGTCGACGGCCTCGTGCAGTAGTTCCCGCAGCAGCGCCGAGACCTCGACGACCTGGCAACGCCGAGGGAACCACGGCACCGCCTTCGGCTCGATGTACAGGCTCCTGGTGCTCACGGTCGTGGTGAAAACCTGATGATCGGTCTCCGGCGGGACGAGCACCGCGCGGCGGGTCGGGATGGTCCACGTGCCCTCGGCCGTCTCGACCCGCATCGACCCCGTCGCGCTGTAGAGGAACTGTGCCCGCCGGTGCCGGTGGCGGGGAATCCGGTGCCCCGGCGGGTAATCGGTGCGGATCGCCACCACCGCCCGGTCGAGGTGGTCGACCTGGTCGATGGGGATGTCACGCACGTCACCGAGGTTACCCGAGCTTGTCCGATACGCGAAAGAAAATGGCGTCCTTTCGAATGCCCGCCGCCCCGGGAACGCCTACCGTCGAAGAAGTGCTGATCGAGATCCTGCTGCTGCTCGGGTTCGGTTGCCTGAGCGGCGTCACCACCGTCCTTTTCGGATTCGGCGGCGGCTTCATCACCGTGCCCGTCGTCTACTCCTTCGCGCTCGCCGAACCGGGAAACGCGCTGGGTGCGATGCACGTGGCGGTGGCCACGTCGGCCGCGGTGATGGTGGTCAACGCCGGCGGCGCGACCCTCGCGCAACTGCGGTCGGGGAGGCTTCGCCGCGACTACCTCTGGCCGCTCATCGCCTTCATCGGGCTGGGTGCCGTGCTCGGTTCCTTCGCCGCCACCGTCGCCGACGAAAGCGTCCTGCGCTGGCTTTTCGTCGCCTACCTCGCGTTGACCATCGCCGACAGCGTGCTCCGGAAAGGGTTCGTGAGCCGGGGAGACGACACGCCACCCCGTGCGCTCGGCGGGCTCACCACCACCGCGGGCGGGACCGGGATCGGTGCCGTGGCGAGTTTTCTCGGGGTCGGCGGCAGCGTGCTCACCGTGCCCCTGATGCGGCGCAAGGGGCTGCCGATGGCCGACGCGGCCGCGCTGGCGAACCCCTTGAGCCTGCCGGTGGCGGTGATCGGCACCGCCGTCTACGCCTTCGCGGCGACGGGTGCTTCTTCGGGCGTCGCTCACCTCGGATACATCGATCTGGTGGCCGCGGCCGCGCTGTTGTGCGGGTCGTTGCCGACGATCGCCGTGACCCGCCGGGTGGTCGGCCGGATCCCGGACCGCGTGCACGCGATCGCGTACCTCACCCTGCTCGCCGCCGCGTTGATAGCGATCGTCCTCCGCTAGTGATCCGATGAGTCGGCTCCAGATCCGATGTCTGAGTGGACAGAAGCGAGTCTTGCGGGCAATAGATCCGATGAATCCTCTATCCCTTTGCCGGATCTTGCGCCAAGATTCTCCGCATGAAGCTGAGATCGATCACCAAACGCATGCTCGTTCTCGGGCTGCTGACGGTTCTCGGGACCACCGGGATCCCGTCCGCGGCCACCGCCGGCCCACTGCCCGCCTCCCCGGACGTGAACGCGACCGGGCTGCCGCGTGGCGGCTGGGAAGCGGTGGGTCCGAACAGCATCGGCGGCCTGCTGGCCGTGTCCCCCGCAGGCCTCCTCATGATGCAGCCCAGCCCGCCGGCGTTGTGGCTCTCCGGCGATCGCGGCGCCTCGTGGACGGCGCGCCGAGGGCTCCCGGCGGAGACCGCCATCCAGGGGTTCTTCGCCGATCCGGTGAACCCCGACCGGATGCTCGCGGTGGGCAACAAACCCGCGGGCGTGCAGGGCGAGTGGCGCGGCCTGCTGCTGAGCACCACCGACGGCGGCCAGACGTGGGAGACCCTGCGCGAGTGGTATCCCGACGGCGCTTTCGGCATGGCCACGGACCCGACCGGTCGCGTCGTCGTGGTGCAGAACCTCGACTCGCTGAGTGTCAGCACCGACGGCGGCGTGAACTGGAACGACGTACCGAGGACGTGGCCCCGCGAAGGGCTCGCCGCGCCGGTCGGCGGGCTCAAGCTCACCCTGGTCGGCGACGACGCCTACTTCACGACGGTCTACCCGGAGTACTCGCTGTGGGTGGTCCGCGGAGTCAGCGGCAAGGAGCCGAAGGCCGAACTCGTCTACCGCGTCAACGGCGAGGTCGGGCAGGTCACTTCGGACGGCAAGCGGTTCGTGGTCACGGTCGGCCCCGAACTGCACGGTTCGACCGACGGCGGGAAGACCTGGACGGTGCTGCGCCGCGATCCCGGCGGGCAGCCGCTGCGCGAACCGCACTTCGTCGGCGGCCGCCTGTACGTCGCGACGTACAACGACATAGACGTCAGCTCGGACGGCGGCCGTACCTGGACCCGCAAACCGGTGCCCGCGCCGGGCGAAGGGGTCAGCGACATGGCCGAACTCCCGGCTGTGGCGGGCAAACCCGCCACCACGCTGATCTCCTCGGTGTACCGAGGGGTGTACGCCGACGGCGGCAAGAGCGGCTACCAGCAGATCGGCGTACCCGGTGAATCCATTCGCGACCTCGTGACCAGCGGGAACCTTCTTCGCGAGAACATCGTGGCCGCCGGGGTGCAGGAGATCTACAACACCCCGCTGCCGCGCGGCAAGGTCACCGCGACGACCAGGAGCTGGCAGTCGCACCCCACCGACCGGCTGCACGAAGACGCGCGCCTGTCCGTCTCGCCGAGCCGCCCGGACGTCGTCTGGCAGGTCACCCGGAACGGCTTCGCGCTCGACGTGCTGCGCAGCGGCGACGGCGGCCGCACCTGGCAGTTCGCGGCGAAGGCGAAAGAGGGCCTCCCCAGGACGATCTTCGCCCATCCGGCCGCCCCGGACAGGCTGTTCGTCTCGGCCTTCGCTCCCAGTGGCTACGTCCTTTACCGCAGCGACGACGCCGGGAAGACCTGGGAAAAGCTCCCCACCGACATCGGCTTCATCGCCTTCGCCGGGGACCCGTGGAACGCGGATCGCGTGTGGGGCGGGGACTCCGGCGGCCTGTCCCGGTCCGATGACGGCGGCAAGACCTGGACCCACGTGTCCGACGAACCGGTCAGTTCGATCTCGGTGAGCCGTTGGGGCGGCGGCCGCGTTCTCGTCGGTGGGGCGGGCCTGCTGCTCAGTGAGGACAACGGCCGGACTTTCCGCCGGGTCCGCGACGGTGACGACCCGCGCGAGATCAGCCGGATCCTGCCGCATCCGTTCGATTTCCGGGTGTGGTTCGCCGGCAGTTCGACCGGGGGAGGCGTGCTGCGCAGCACGGACTTCGGCCGCACCTGGTCGCCGATGCCCGGCGACCTTCCCGACGCCAGGGTGCTCTCCCTGACCACCAGTTCGGACGGCCGGTACCTGTTCGCCGGCACCGCGCAATCCGGCGCGTACCGCCTGACGCTGTACTGAGCCGAAACGCTTCGTGGCCGGAGAAAGTTCCGGCCACGAAGCGTTTACTCGGTCCACCTCCGGCTGTCAGAGTCGAGGTCATGGCCATCGACGTCGCCGCCCTCCGGGCCCACTTCCCGTCTCTCGACGGCGGAACCGCCTTCTTCGACGGACCCGCGGGCACCCAGACACCCCGGCAAGTCGGCGACGCCATCGCCGCGACGCTGACCGGCCCGCTGTCGAACGGTGGCACGGTCAGCCCGTCCGAACTCAACGCCGAGAACGCGGTCGCGGGCTTCCGCGCCGCCTACGCCGACTTCCTCGGCGTTCCGGCCGAGGGCATCGTCCACGGCCGCAGCGCCACCCAGCTGACGTACGATTTTTCCCGGCACCTGGCCAAAACCTGGCGGAAGGGCGACGAGATCGTGGTCAGCCGCCTCGACCACGACGCCAACGTCCGGCCCTGGATCCAGGCCGCCGAACGGGCAGGCGTGACCGTCCGCTGGATCGACATCGACCCCGAAACCACCGACGTCGACCTCGATTCCCTCGTCCTCACCGAGCGGACGCGGCTGGTCGCGGTCACGGCGGCGTCGAACGTCCTCGGCACCAAACCGCCGATCCGCCGGATCGCCGATCTCGCCCACGACGCCGGGGCGCTGGTGTTCGTCGACGGCGTGCACTACGCCGCGCACGATCGGGTGGACGTTCCCGCGCTGGGAGCGGACTTCTTCGTCTGCTCGCCGTACAAGTTCCTCGGCCCGCACTGCGGAGTGCTCGGCGCGTCGCCCGCACTACTCGAAACCGTCGAGCCGGACAAGCTCGTACCGTCGCCCGGCACCGTGCCCGAGCGGTTCGAATTCGGCACTCCGCCCTACGAGATCCTCGCCGGCGCCACCGCCGCCGTGGACTTCCTCGCCGGTATCGACCCGGGAGTGGGCGGATCGCGGCGAGAGCGGCTGACGAGTTCGCTGAACTCCTTGCACGACCACGAACTCTCGCTCCGCACCAGGCTGGAGAAAGGACTGGGAGGCGCCATCACCGTCCACTGCAAGGCGGCCGAGCGGACCCCCACCATCCTGATGAGCCTCGGCGGACGGGAACGCGAGGCCCAACGGCGGCTCGCCGAACGGAACGTCGTCGCGCCGGCGGGTTCCTTCTACGCCTACGAAGTCTTCGCGGCACTGAAACTGGAGGACCCGGCGCTCCGGGTCGGGCTCGCGCCGTACACCAGCGCCGAGGACGTCGACAGGTTGCTGGACGGGCTGGCGGCGTTCAGCTGAGGGACCGGATCTCCTCGACGGCACCCAGCACGTGTTCGGCGTGCGTGCGGTGACTGAGCACGCAAAGCCTGATGAAGAACCGCCCGCGAATCCTGGTACTGGTGAGCAGGTACCGTCCCCGCGCGCGAATCTCGTCGAAAAGCCGTTCGGTCGCGCCGTCGCCCGCTTTCGAGCGGAAGACCACAGTGGACAGTCGCGGTGGCCAGGGTAGTTCCAGTCCAGGGACGCGGAGAAGCTCCTCGTAGGCCCGTCGGGCGAGGTCGAGTTTCTCGTCCAACGCGTCCCGGAAGGATTGGACACCGTGCAGCCGCAACGGAAGCCAGACTCCGAGCCCGCGGTGCTCCCTGGTCAGTTCGAGGCCGCGATGGGCGTAGTCGGGCAGTCCCTCACGCTGTCCGAGGTCCTGGTAGTAGGCGGCTTGCCGGTGGTACGCGCGATCGAGCGTCGTGGTGTCCCGCACCAGGAGCGCGCCGATCCCGTAGGGCAGGAACAGGCCCTTGTGCGGATCGAGGGTGATCGAGTCGGCCCGTTCGATCCCTGCGAAGCGGGCACGTCCGCGTTCGGTCAGCTGGAACGCGCCGCCGTACGCGCCGTCGACGTGGAACCACAGGTCTTCGCGGCGGGCGAGGTCGGCGAGTTCGGCCAGCGGGTCGACGGCGCCGGTGTCCGTGGTCCCCGCCGTTCCGGCGATCAGGAAGGGGACCAGCCCGCGACGCCGGTCCTCGGCGATCATGCGGGCGGTGGCGAGCGGATCCATCCGCAGCTCGTCGTCCACCGGGACGACCCGCACGCTTTCCGGGGGCAGTCCGGCGATCGACGCGGCTTTGGCGACGCAGACATGCGTGTGCTCGCTGACGTACAGCGTGCCGTCCGGTGCGCGTCTCGCCGCGACGACGGCGGTGAGCGTCGCCAGTGAACCGCCGGAGGTCAGCACCCCGCCCGAACCGGCGGGAAGGCCGAACTCCGCGCACAGCCACCGCAGGACGCTTTCCTCGATCGCGACCAGACCCGGTGCCATGTCGGCGACCGTGCCGAACCGGTTCATCGTCAGTGTGAGCAGCCCGGCCATCGCGGAGGTGACCAGTCCACCCGCCGGGATGTACCCGAGATAGCGCGGTCCGGCGGTCTCGACGCCGAGCGCGGCCGCCGCGCCCACGGTGTCGAGCAGTTCGCCAAGCGGCCGGGCGTCGTCGGTGATGGAGACATCGCCCTCGAAGGCGGAGGGGTCGTGCGCGGGCCTGTCGGCTAGCCCGGCGACGAAGGAGGTGACGAACTCGAGCGCCGCGTTCCCGAGTTCGCGCAGTTCGGCGTCGGAGGGTTCGAGAGGGAGCATGTCCCGCAGTCAAGCGGTGACCGGCCCGCCGTTCTTGTACGTTCTTGCACCGCGCGCCGGTACTGGCCGGGAGTGATGCCGAGCGTCTTGCGGAAGTGCCTGCTCAGATGCGCCTGGTCGACGAAACCGACGGCCGTGGCCGCTCCCGCGAGACCGGCTCCGCGCCGGATCAGGGTGCACGCCTTCCGTACGCGGTACTGGGTCAGATACGCGTGCGGCGGGAGGCCGTAGGTCGCGCGGAAGGCGCGCAACAACGCGAACCGGGTCGTGCCCAGGAGTTCCGCGAGTTCGCCGAGGCTCGGCGGGGCGAGGTGTTCGTCGCTGAGGATGTCGCGGGCCGCGGCTGCGACCGGTCGCGCCGGAACCTGTTCGTGCGGAAGCCCGCCGTACCGGCCGAAGACGTGGGCGAGCGCGGCGCACAGCAGGGTGTCCGCCGTGCAGACGTCCTCGGCCATCGCCCGGACCGCCGTGCGGAGTGCGTTCCGCACCACGGGATCGTCCGTGATCCTCCTGGTGAGGGCCGGGGCTCCGCCGAGACTGGACCGCACGAACTCCACGGGCACGTAGAACGCGTGGTAGGTCCAGCCTTCGCCGGTCATCGCCCGCCCGGTGTGAATGGTTTCGGGGTTGATCAGGACGACGTCGCCGGGACCGACGTACTCGCGATCGTCGCCGTAGGAAAGTTCCTCCGACCCGTGTTCGACCACGCCGATCGTGTAGGTCGAGTGGGCGTGCCTGCCGAAGACGTGGCGGCGGTAGCGGGCGTGCAGCACGCCCAGTTCGGGTGAGCACGGATGACACCGGTAGTGGACGAACTCCCCAGCTTCCACCCGGCCAGCGTAACCCGCGGGTCTCGTAAGTGGTGATGACGGTTTCTGACCGTCATTACCACTCACGAGGGGCGGTCGGCACGTGGGTCGCGGTAGGCGGGGCGATCGCATTCGGCTAAGGTCGGCTTCAGAAAGCGGTTCTGAGCGTTGAGAAGTTAGCGCCGATCCGCCGGTAACCGGGTTGGTTGCGGCGGTTGATGGTGCGCGCTCGGCGCCGGTTCCCGCCGGTGGCTCCCGCGGTGCATCACGCCGATGTGCAGAAGTGGGAGAGGCGGGCTTTGGCCAATGAAATCGACTGGCAGCGGGACAAGAACCGATTCGTCGAGGATGTCGGCGAACTGCCAGTGACCCCTGAGAACGGTCCCCGGCTTGTCGCCGGGCCACTGGTTACCCAGTTCGTATCCCTGACCAGGGCTTTGCTGGATTCCGGCTCGGTCGCGGCGGTGCTCGAGCGCGTGGTCTTCGCGACCCGGGACCTGGTGCCGGGTGCGGATCTGGTGAGTGTCACCCTCCTCGATCCCGACGGCGGATTCCACACGCCGGTGCGGACCGACGAGATCGCCGGTGAACTGGACCAGTTGCAGTATCAGTACGGGGAAGGTGCCTGCGTCGAAGCGGCGCGGGTTTCGGGACCGGCGGCGGCCTTCAGCGACAACCTCGCCGAAGACGCCCGCTGGCCGCGGTTCGGGCCTGCCGCCGCGACGCTCGGGTTCCACTCGCTGGTTTCGACGGCTCTGCTGCCGGAAGCGTCGAGTTCGCAGCTGTCGGGAGCCTTGAACGTCTACTCGCGGCGTCCGCACGGCATCGCGAGAGAAGACCGGGACGTGTTGTTGCTGCTGGCGACACACGCGTCGCTGGCACTGGCGACCACGCAGGCGGTCACGCGCGGCCAGCTCCAGGAGGAGCAGCTCCAGCAGGCACTGGACAGCAGGGACGCGATCGGGCAGGCCAAGGGCATCCTGATGGCGCGGCGCGGGATCGACGCGGCCGAGGCGTTCGAAGTCCTGCGGCATACGTCGCAGAACATGAACGTCAAACTCCGGGAACTGGCGGAGATGCTGTCCAAACGGCATACGGAATTGCACCTGCCCGACTGAGCGGTGAAGGCGCCTTGGTGGGGGGGGGGGGGGGGGGGGGGGGGGGGGGGGGGGGGGAGGAGGGGGGGGGGGGGGGGGGGGGGGGGGGGGGGGGGGGGGGGGGGGGGGGGGGGGGGGAGGGGGGGGGGGGGGGGGGGGGGGGGGGGGTGTTTATTTAGTGTGGTGTCGAG
>NZ_JBVKAE010000036.1:74545-90034 GCF_055598845.1 Amycolatopsis sp. NPDC039088
AAATCGCCTAACCTCCTTCCCCCCCACTCTTTTGGGGGGGGGTTTTTTTTTTTTCCCCCCCCCCCCCCCCCCCCCCCCCCCCCCCCCCCCAAGGCGCTTATCGGCTGGACCGGCGGACGCTGGGAAAGATCAACATCGTTTCATTGAAATATTAGTAATCGTCTACGTGATATCCGGCGACGTAGGCGCTCGAAAAAAGTCCGCCGCGACATTCCGCGCTCGACGGGCCGAAGCCGAGCGGAACCCAGTGTCCCACGGTGTACCAATAGGACGATCCCGACGCGCAGTGCGCGACCACCCGGTAGGTCTGCGACGGGTGGGGCAGGGAAAAGCAGGTCGTGGAAATACCCTCGCCGAAGACGAGTCCATAGCGACCGCTGTCACAGCCGTAGGGCGGGAACTGGCTGTCGGTCGCCGCGGAGGCCGGTGCCGCGGCCAGGAATCCGGCCGCCGAAAAGGCGGCCAAGACTAAAGCGGCGATTTTCTTCTTCATTGCTTTCTCCCGGGGATCGTTCCCAATGGAAAGCTCAGATTAGCCGCACGGAAGAATTGTCGTGAATTCATCGTGCAGGTGAAACGAGAACGCGTGCGGTGAACCGCGCTGCTCCAAAAGAGCGTCCCCCGACCCCCTTCTGAGTTCGTTACCTACCCTTTCGGCCTAGCGACGCCGGTATTGCGCCGGAGAAGTGATCGTCGCCCGGTCCTCATAGGACCCCGGCCTGCCGCGGTCGACGTGGAACGTGGTCAGGGTGCTCACCGGCGAACGCGGGTCGCGCCGGTCGCCGATCACCCGCATGTGGGTACTCCAGCGGCGCGGGGTGACCTCGTAGACGTCATAGCCGTACCGGTTTCCCTCGAAGTACTTGAGGTGCGGGTTCGCCGCGCCCATCTTCGGCCCGTTCGTGGCGTTCCATTCGGGGGAGTATGCGCCGGAGGAGACCGAATGCGCGGTGAACTCGGTCCCGATCACCGGGGTGGCCGGGTCCGCGAAGTCCGGGCGGATGTCGTCGACGAACGCGGAATGCCAGTCGCCGGTGATCACCACGAGGTCTTCGAGACCGCTTTGGGCCACATGGGTCAGCACCTCCTCGCGTTCGGCGAGAAAGCCGTCCCATTGGTCGGTGAACATGTAGCCGCCGCCGTCCGGCTTCGCCAGCTGGCTCAGCATGATCGAGTTCACCCAGCAATGCCACGCTTCGCCGGCCCCGGTCACCTGGTCCTTGAGCCACGCTTTCTGGTCCGCGCCGAGGATCGTGCCGTCGGGCAGGTTCTGTGCCGACCGGTACTGCCGGAGGTCCAAAATGGACAGATCGAGCAGGTCGCCCCAGCGGCGCTGCCGGTGGATCCTCGGCGTCGAGGGGTGGTCCGGCCGCACCGGCATATGCTCGAACCAGGCCTGGTACGCCGCCGACCGCCGCGCCCGCAGCGACGGGGTGGTGCCGCTGTAGTCGTTGACCACCTCGTGATCGTCCCAGGTGATGAACCACGGGTGGGCCGCGTGGGCGTCCCGCAGCGAGGGGTCGGATTTGTAGAGCGCGTGCCGCCGCCGGTACGACGGCAGGGTCAGCACCTCGGGGCCTTCGTGATCGCGCAGCGGGTTCCCGCCGACCTGGCCGTGCTCGTAGATGTAGTCACCGAGGTGGACGACGAAGTCGAGGTCCTCCCGCGCGATCCCGGCGTGCGCCGCGTAGAAGCCGTCGTGGAAGGCCTGGCAGTTCGCCGACGCGAACCGCACCCGCCGGACCGGCCCGACCGGGGCGGTCCGGGTCCGGCCGATCCGGCTGACCTTGCCGAGCGCGTGGAAGCGGTAGTAGTACTGCGAACCGGGCTCCAGCCCGGACACCGGGACGTGCACGCTGTGCCCGAGCCCGGCGGTGGCCGCCACGGTCCCGCCCGCCACCCGGCGGCGGAAACCGCGGTCGGTGGCGAGCTCCCAGCCGACCTCGACGGTGTCGTCCAGCGGCTGCTCGAACTCCATCGGTTTCGGCGCGATCCTCGTCCAGAGCGCGATGCCGTGCGGGACCGGGTCGCCGGACGCGACGCCCAGGGTGAAGGGCGCCTCGTCCCAGCTCGCGCCCAGTCGCGTGGCGGCCTCCTCCGCCTGCGCGACGGTCATCCGCGAGCTCAACGGCCAGGCCAGCCCCAGCGCACCGGCGGTGGCGGCGCCTCGCAACAGGTCCCGGCGGTTGACGGACATCGGTGGTCTCCTCGGCGTTCGGTGGATCGCTCTCCGACACCGAACACCCCCGAGATGTCCGGGGGTGAACACGCGGGCGAACTCTTGTCAGCCGAGTTCAGACGGTGATGACGACCTTGCCGCGCGCATGGCCTTCGCTCACGTAGCGGATGGCTTCGGGAACGTCGACGAGTGGGTATGTCCGATCGATGACCGGGGTCAGTTTCTCTTCCTCGATGAGCGCACGCAGCGCTTCGAGATCGTCGTGATTCTCCGTGGAGAACAGGCCGCGGAGCCGGTGCTTCACGAACGGGCCGATGAGCAGCGCTCGCAGGTTACGACCGATCGGTCCGATCCATTTCCCCTCGCCTTCACCGCCGACGATCACGAGGGTTCCGCGCGGGGTAAGGGATTTCCTCAGCGATCTCAATGGCCGATTCCCGGCGGTGTCGAGGATGAGGTCGTAGCTCCCGGTGATGTCTTCGCGGGTGTAGTCGAAGACGGTGTCCGCGCCGAGTGAGCGGACCAGGTCCACCTTGCCGGTGCCGCATACGCCGTCCACCTCCGCGCCGAACGCCTTGGCGATCTGCACGGCGTACGTGCCCACGCCGCCGCCCGCGCCGATGACGAGGACCTTCTGCCGGGGCTGGACGCCACCTCTGTCGCGAAGTGCCTGGAGTGCGGTGAACGCGGAAATCGGGACGGCCGCGGCCTCTTCGAAACCGAGCCGCTCGGGTTTGCGGGCGATCTTGTCCACTGTGGTCAGTGCGTACTCCGCGAAGGAACCTTGGCAGGTGCCGAAAACCTCGTCGCCAGGCCGGAACGCGGTGACGTTCTCGCCGACCGCGTGCACGATCCCGGCGAAGTCCAGCCCACGGACACGCGCTTTCGGTCTGCGGATCCCGAATCCCATCAGCCGCACGAGGTACGGCGTTCCTGTCATGAGGTGCCAGACGCCGGGATCGACGCCTGCCGCGCACACTCGGACGACCACGCCGTCCGGTCCGGCTTCGGGTTCCGGAAGGTCGGTCAGTGCCAAGACATCTGTCGTGCCGTACTCGTTCTGGACGATCGCCTTCACGGCGGCCTCTTTCTTAGTCTGGGTACTGGAAAACGTCGTCGAGCCCGACGCCGAACACCCTGGCGATCTGGAAGGCCATCTCCAGGGACGGCGAGTAGCGGCCCTGTTCGATGGCGATGACCGTCTGGCGGGTGACGCCGATCCGGTCCGCGAGTTCAGCCTGCGTCATCTCGCCGGTGGCGAACCGCAGGGCGCGGATGGAGTTCGTGACCTTGGTCGGTTTCACCATGTCTGGAATCCCCGGCGGTACGCGGCGATCTTCGCGATCGAACCGAGCAGGGAGGAGAGGACGAAGGCGAGGTATACGGCGTTGGCGATCCAGAAGTGGTCTGCTTCGGCCATCGCCATGACCAGTGCCGCGACGCCGCCGACCACGACGAACGATCCTCCGATGTGCTCGCCGAACCGGCCGATCTCGCGGTCCCGCTGGTCTTTGCGGCCCGCGTCCGCCGGGGAGAACAGCGACGCGGCGATATGCAGCACGATCGAGGCCACGATGGCCGCCCCGACCGTCCACAGCAACGGCGCCACGTAGGGGACGTCGACGAGCGGACCGGAGCCCGCCCGGCTGAGGACGACGATCAGGTACGCGGTGTAGCCGAAGACTGTGACCACGGCCATGATCCACGCGCGTTTTTCTTCCAGTGCCACGTCGTCTTCTCTCGGTTCGGGTCGAGCTGACCTGCTCAAAGTAAAGAGATTTAGACATCATGTCAAATATTCTTTACCTCGACTCCGGCAAGTAGTTCGTGATATGAATAGTACGTACTGCGAACTTGGAGGGCTTGACGTGGTCAGCCTGTCCGACCACCCGTACTTCGCGGAGCGGTTGGACGCGTACGCGGCACTGGGCGTGGTCCTCGGCAGGAAGTCGAACGTCACGGCCGGATAACGGAAAACCCGCTGGCCGCCACGCGGGACGACGACGGGCGCTGGGTCGGCGGTTCGGTGGCGCAATGGGTGGAGGAACTCACCTCAGCGGTGCGGGACCACGCCGCGGGCGGGTTCATCTACTTTCCGGTCGACGACGGCACGACCACCGACTCCGCGCTCGGCTGCTGGGGGAACGAGATCGTCCCGGCGGTCCGCGAAGCACTCGCCTGCGACTGACCACAGTGGACGGTCCGTGAAGGCCTGGGCCGAGTGTGTGGTTTCGCGTGGCTGGATGGATGGCGCGTGTGATCAGACGGAGGGCACGTGTGACTGGATGGATGACAGGCGGAAGCAGCAGGTCCCGTCGCGAGTTGTCCGGCTGGACACGCGTGCTCTCCGTTCAATCACGCGTGCCCTCTGTCTGATCACGCGTGGCGTCCGAATAGGTGCCTGGACACGAGTGGTCCTCACCCGAATGCCACTCACGGCCTTCCTCCGAAACCGGACCTATGGCAAGGTCTCGACTTTGCCGCCACCCTGACCTTGAGCGCAGGGAAGGAGGCCTTCACGGACTCGTGGGGATCAGGCGTCGACGGCGAGGGTCTCTTCGAGGGTCGCCCGGTGCGTCGGCTTCGCCTCTTCGTAGCGGCGGCGTCCTTCGTCGGTCACGACGACGAAGATCCCGCGCCGGTCCGACTCGCAGAGCGCGCGCTGGACGAGCCCTTCCCGTTCGAGGCGGGCGACGAGCCGCGACGTGGCGCTCTGGCTCAGGTGGACGACCTCGGTCAGATCCGCCGCGCGGCATTTGCCGACGTCGCAGCTCGCCAGGCGTTCGAGGGCTTCGAACTCGGTGACGCCGAGGCCGTGGCGCTCCTGGAGGCGGCACTCGAGCAGTCCGAAGACCGCCGCATGTCGCGCGGACAGGGCGTGCCACTCCTGCAGCAGGTCTTGCTCGGCGACGTCGCTCACGGGGCCCAATATAGCATGCACATGAATTTTATGCAAAGTCATTAAATGCTCTTGCATTAGATGCGCGTGCATGTAGTGTACGGGTCATGAGTTCTTCCGTGCAGCTGTCCACCAGCTCGACAAGGTGGGACGCGCGCCTCTGGGGTGTCCTGCTCACTGTGTCCGTCGTCGTGGGCCTCGACGCGCTCGACGTGTCGATGGTCGCCGTCGCCCTCCCGTCCATCCAGGCCGAACTCGGCCTCTCCACCGGTGCCTTGCAATGGATCATCAGCGCCTACGTGCTCGGCTACGGCGGGCTGCTGCTCCTCGGCGGGCGCACCGCCGACCTGCTCGGCAGGCGCCGGGTCTTCCTCGTCGCCGTCTCCGTCTTCGCGCTCGCTTCCCTGCTGGGCGGCCTCGTCGACGACGGCGCGCTGCTGATCGCCACCCGCTTCATCAAGGGGCTCGCGGCCGCGTTCACCGCGCCGGCGGCCCTGTCGATCATCACCACGACCTTCCACGAAGGCCCCGCCCGTAACCGCGCGATCAGCATCTTCGCCGTGTTCGGTGCCAGTGGTTACTCCGCGGGCCTCGTCTTCTCCGGACTGCTCACCGAGGTCGGCTGGCGCTGGACGTTCCTGCTTCCGGTGCCGATCGCGCTCGCCGCGCTGGCCGCCGCGATCAAGCTGATCCCGTCCTACCAGCCGCAGACCGGTGGCGGCTATGACTTCCCTGGTGCGATCACCGGTGCCGCCGGTTCGCTGCTGCTGGTCTTCGCCGTGGTCGAGGCGCCGGAAATCGGCTGGGCCGCGCCGCGGACGCTGATCTCGTTCGTCCTCGCGCTCGCTCTGCTGGTCACCTTCGTGTTCATCGAGAAGCGCAGCAAACACCCGCTGCTCCGCCTCGGCATCCTGCGCTCGGGCCCGCTGGCCCGCGCCAACCTCGGCGGCGCGACGTTCTTCGGCGCCTACATCGGTTTCCAGTTCGTCGTCATGCTGTACCTGCAGAACGTCCTGGGCTGGTCCGCGCTGCAGACCGCGCTCGGCTTCCTGCCTGCCGCGCTGATCGTGGCCTTCGGTTCACCAAGGATCGAGCCGCTGATCGACCGGCTCGGCACGCCGCGCACCATCCTCGCCGGCGTCGTCGCCCACGTCATCGGCTACGCGCTGTTCCTGCGGATCGACGAGAGCTCCAGCTACGCCGGTTCGGTGCTGCCGAGCATGATCCTGCTGGGTATCGGCTTCATGCTGGCGTTCTCCTCGCTGAACATCCAGGCGACCAACGGCATCTCCGATGACGAGCAGGGTCTCGCCGGCGGTCTGCTGAACACGTCGATCCAGGTCGGCGGCGCGATCGGCCTCGCCGTGGTGACCGCGGTCCTGACCGGGAACGCCGGTGGCGCCACCGGTCCCGCCGCACTGCTGAACGGTTTGGCGCCCGCGCTGACCGTCGTCACCGGCATCGCCGTGATCAGCGTCCTGGTCGCGCTGTCCGGAGTCATCGGCCTGCGCAAGGCCGAAGCCCGCTCCGCCGTCGCCGAGCCGGAGTTCGCCGCGGCCGAATGATCGAGGGGTGATCGGCCCCTTCCCGCCCTCGGGGGTGCGGGAAGGGGCTCATCGCTGCCAGCGGATCGGCAAGGACTTCAGCCCGTTCTGGAAGTTCGACCGCAACCGCACCGGAGTACCGGCGAGCTCCACCTCGCCGAGCAGGTCCAGTACCGCTTCGAACATCGCCCGCAGTTGCACCCTGGCGAGCTGGGCGCCGAGGCAGAAATGCGGGCCGTGCCCGAAGGTCAGATGGTCGTTGGGCGTACGGCCGATGTCGAAGCGGTCCGGGTCCTCGAAAACGGACTCGTCGCGGTTCGCGGCGGAGAACCAGACGACGACCTTGTCTCCCGCCCGGATGTCCACATCGGACAGCCGGACGTCTTCGGTCGCGGTCCGGCGAAAGTGCATGACCGGCGTCCACCAGCGCAACATCTCTTCCACCGCACCGGGAAGCAGCGATCGGTCGGCCAGCAGCCTCCGGTACTGCTCCGGATGCGACAGCAGCGCCAGCATCCCGCCGGGAATGCCGTTGCGCAGCGTTTCGTTGCCCGCCACGGAAAAGAGCCAGAACAAGTTCTCGAACTCCGCGATCGACACCCGCCCGCCGTCGTCGACGTGGCTCATCAGATTGCTCATCACGTCGTCGCCGGGGTGCCGCCGTTTGTACTCGCCGAGCGCGGTGGCGTAGGCGTAGAGATCCGGCATCCCGGCGCGGGTGCGCGGATCGGGCATCGCGCCGTCCGGCCCCGGAACCGGCCGCACGGCCAGCGCCGCCCGCGCGAGATCGGTGACCTGGTCCGCTTCGACGGTCGCACTCACCGCGTAGTCGGCGTCCTGGTAGCCGATCACGCGATTGCTCCAGTCGTACATCAGCCGCCGGTCCTGTTCGGGGATCCCGAAGACCTCGGCGAGCGTCAGCAGCGGGAGATCGGCCGCGACGGCGGCAAAATCGCATCGGCCGTCCGCGGCGACCGCGGTGATCAACTCCCTCGCCCAGCCGTGGATACGCTCGGTCAGCCTGCCGACCGCGCGCGGGGTGAACGCCTTGGTGAGCAGGCCACGCAGCCGGGCGTGCTCCGGCGGATCCATGTTCAGCATCATCCGGCGGACGTAATCGAGGTCCTGTCCGGTCGCCGGATCCCGGATCTGTGTCCCGCCGAGGTGCGAGGAGAACAGTTGTGGGTTCCTCAGCACGTATTTGACGTCCGAATGCCGCAGTACGGCCCAGAAATCGTCCACGCGCACCACCGGTGACTCCCGGCGCAGCGACGCGAGGTGCTCGTACGGAACGCTCCGGGTGTAGGTGTCCGGATCGGTGATCACGGCCCCGAGACTAGCTCGCGGACGGGTGGCTGGGGAAAGATCGGTGTGGTGGAGACACTGAAGATGCGCACCGCCGGAACCGACGGCCCCGCTGTTCTGCTGCTGCACGGCCTCGGCGCGACGGGCGCGGTGTGGGACGGCCTGATGCTGCAGCCCGGCTACCGCTGGCTGGCACCCGATCTGCCGGGGCACGGCGCCTCACCGCGGTTGGCGCACTATTCCTTCGGAAGCCTCGCCGGGGCGGTCGCCGACGCGCTACCGGAACGCGGTCCGCTGTTGGTGATCGGTCACTCCCTGGGCGGAGTGGTCGGGCTCGCGCTGGCCAGTGGCTGGTTCGGGCTCCGGATCGACGGGCTGCTCGCGATCGGGGTCAAGGTCGAATGGAGCGAGTCCGACCTCGCCAAGGCCGCCGACATGGCGGCGAAACCGCCCAGGGTGTTCCTGACCCGTGAGGACGCCGAACGAGCGTTTCTCAAGATCGCCGGACTGACCGGGCTCGCCGAAGCGGATCCCGACGGCGTCGTCGAAACCGAAGGCGGGTGGCGGCTGACCCTGGACCCTCGCGCGTTCGCCGTCGGCGCGCCCGACATGCCCGGTCTGCTCGGCGCGGCGCGCTGCCCGGTCGCCCTCGCCGCCGGGACACACGACCCGATGAGCAGTATCGACCAGCTTCGCGCGCTCAGCCAGGCTGCCGCCGAGCTTCCCGGGCTGGGCCACAACGCCCACGTCGAAGACCCGGCCGTGCTGCTGGCCTTCCTCCGGCAATTCGTCCTCTGAACGCGGTAGTTCGACGACGAACCACCGCATTCAGAGGACGAAACGCGGGGGTCCCTAGCGCCGGATGCGGCCCAAGACGGCGATGCCTTCGGCGATGTCGCTCGCCGGGCTCGCCCCATAACCGAGGACGAGCCCCGGATTCATCGGCCGCTGACAGTGCCAGGACAGCGGCTGCACCTTCACGCCCTGCTCCAGCGCGGCGGCGGCGAAGTCGAGGTCGGAGAAGTCGGCGTCGAAAGTGATCGTCAGGTGCAGGCCGGCGGCCGCGCCGTGCACCACGGCGTCCGGGAGATGCGTCCGGAGCGCGTCGATCATCGCGTCCCGCCGCCTCCGGTGCCGTTTGCGCACGAACCGCAGTTGCCGCTCCATCTCGCCGGATTCCATGAGATGCGCGAGCACCAGCTGCGGGAGGACGGCGTTGCCCAGATCGGCGAACCGTTTGGCCGCGACCACCTCGTCCCGGTAGCGCGGCGGGACCAGCATCCAGCCCACGCGGAGCGCGGGCGCGAGCCACTTCGACACGCTGCCCGCGTAACAGACCTGTTCGGCGAGCATCGAGCGCAGCGCGGGAACCGGCGGGCGGTCGTAGCGGTGCTCGGCGTCGTAGTCGTCCTCGATGATCAGCCCGCCGTCCGCGGCCCAGCGCATGAGCTCCCGCCGTCGTTCGCCGCCGAGCACGACGCCCGTCGGGAACTGGTGCGCGGGTGTCAGCAGTACGGCGGGCGCACCGCTGCGGACGAGCTCGCCGACGTCGATCCCCTCGTCGTCGACCCGGATCGGCGGGGTCGCCAGCCGCCGGTCGTGCAGATGCTGCCGGGCACCCAGCGAACTCGGGTCCTCGACGGCGATCTCGGAGATCCCGTTGTCGCACAGCACCTGCGCCAGCAGTCCGAGGCCTTGCGCGACCCCGGCGACGATCAGGACGTCGTCGGCGTCCGCGGTGATGCCTCGGGTGCGTGCGATCCAATGTGCGATGGCCAGCCGCAGCGCGGGCGCGCCCCGCGGATCGCCGTAGCCGAAGGCGGCCGCCGAAAGGTCGTTGAGCACGGTGCGTTCCGCGCGCAGCCAAGCCGTCCTCGGGAACGCCGTCAGATCCGGTACGCCGGGGGACAGGTCGATCCTCGCCGGGGTCGACCGCAGCGAGTCGAAGACGCCGATCCCCGGCGCCGGCTGGAAGATCGTCCCTGCCGACGGCGGCCCGGGCGTCGCTTGTTCCTTCGTCCGCGCTGGCGCGGCGACGACGACCGTGCCAGCCCGGCCGCGTCCGGCGACGTGCCCGTCCTCGACCAGCCGCTGGTAGGCCTCGGTGACCACGCCGCGGGAAACCCGCAGGTCCGCGGCCAGTGTCCGGGTCGCGGGCAGCCTGCTGCCGACCGGCAGGCGACCGTCGGAGATGGCGTGCCGCAGCCGCGACGCCAGCCAGTCCGACCGGCGCCCCGGTGGTGCGTCCCCGATGTCCAGCTGCAGGAAGTCCGAGCCCTCGGCAGTCACCCGATCATTGTGTCATTCGGGCTCGTAGGCGAGGTTCGGGCGCAGCCATTGCTCCATAGTGGACAGTTCGAGGCCCCGGCGGGCGGCGTAGTCCTCGACCTGGTCCTTGCCCAGCCGTCCGACGGTGAAGTACCGCGAATCGGGGTGGGCGAAGATCAGCCCGCTGACGCTCGCCGCCGGCGTCATCGCGAACGACTCGGTCAGCGACATCCCGAGACGGTCGGAGTCGAGCAGGTCGAACAGCTCCTGCTTCTCGCTGTGGTCCGGGCTCGCCGGGTAGCCGAGCGCGGGGCGGATGCCGCGGAACTTCTCGGCGTGCAGGTCCTCCAGTTTCGGCTGGGCGTCCGGCTCGAACCAGTCCCGCCGCGCCTGGAGGTGGATGTGCTCGGCGAACGCCTCGGCGAGCCGGTCCGCGAGCGCCTTCACCATGATGGCGCGGTAGTCGTCCTGCTTCGCCTCGAACTCGGCGGCGAAGTCTTCCGCACCGAGGATGGTGACCGCGAAACCACCGAGGTGGTCACCCGCGCCCGCCGGAGCGATGTAGTCCGCAAGGCAGCGGTTCGGCCGGGACAGCGGCTTCTTCGTCTGCTGGCGCAGCATCGGGAACTTGACTCCCGATTCGAGGACGATGTCGTCGCCTTCGGAATGCGCGGGCCAGAACGCGTACGCGCCCTTGGCCTGGAACCGCTCCTCGGCGATGATCTGGTCCATCAGGGTGTTCGCGTCGTCGAACAGCTCCCGCGCCACCGGGTTCTCGAGGATCGCCGGGTACTTGCCCTTCAGCTCCCACGCCAGGAACAGGAAGGTCCAGTCGACCATCTCGCGCAGCTCGGTGAGCGTCGGCGAGACGTACCGGACGCCGGTGAACGTGGGCGTCGGGACCTCGTCGAACGAGACCTTCTCCGGGTTGGCCCTGGCCTGCTCGACCGTGAGCAACGGGGTCCGCTGCTTGTTGGCGTGCTGCTCCCGCAGCTTTTCCTGGTCGACGCGGTTGTTCTTGTCGAGGATCTCGGCGCGGTCCGCGTCGAGCAGGTCGCCGACGACGCCCACGACGCGCGAGGCGTCCAGGACGTGCACCGTCGTGCTTTCGTACGCGGGCGCGATGCGGACCGCGGTGTGCTGGCGTGACGTGGTCGCGCCGCCGATCAGCAGCGGCAGTTTCAGCCCGCGCCGCTGCATTTCGGTGGCGACGTTGACCATCTCGTCGAGCGACGGCGTGATCAGGCCGGAAAGCCCGATGGCGTCGGCGCCCTCGGCGACGGCGGTGTCCAGGATGACCGACGCCTGGACCATCACGCCGAGGTCGATCACCTCGTAGTTGTTGCAGCCGAGTACCACGCCGACGATGTTCTTGCCGATGTCGTGCACGTCGCCCTTGACCGTCGCCAAGACGACCTTTCCGTTGCCCTGGCGGGTTTCGACCCGGCCTTCGAGGCGAGCCTTCTCCTTCTCGGCCTCCATGAACGGTTCGAGGTAGGCCACCGACCGTTTCATCACGCGAGCGCTCTTGACCACCTGCGGCAGGAACATCTTGCCGGAACCGAACAGGTCCCCGACGATCTTCATGCCGTCCATCAAGGGACCTTCGATGACCTCGAGCGGCTTCGGCAGCAGTTGCCGCGCCTCCTCGGTGTCCTCCTCGATGAAGTCGACGATCCCGTGCACCAGCGCGTGGCTGAGCCGCTCCGCGACCGGCTTCTCACGCCAGGAAAGGTCGACGACGCGCTGGGTTCCCTTGCCGTTGACCGTTTCCGCGAACGTGACCAGCCTGTCGGTGGCGTCCTCGCGGCGGTCGAAGAGGACGTCCTCGACCAGTTCCAGCAGATCCTTCGGGATGTCCTCGTAGACCGCCAGCTGCCCGGCGTTGACGATGCCCATGTCCAGTCCCGCGCGCACCGCGTACAGGAGGAAGGCCGAGTGCATCGCCTCGCGTACGACGTTGTTGCCGCGGAAGGAGAACGAGAGGTTCGAGATACCGCCGCTGATGCGCACGCCGGGGCAGCGTTCCTTGATCCGGGGCAACGCGTCGATGAACGCCTTGGCGTACCCGTTGTGCTCGGAGATACCGGTCGCGACCGCGAGCACGTTCGGGTCGAAGATGATGTCCTCGGCGACGAAACCGGCCTTCTGCGTCAGAAGGTCGTAGGCACGTCCGCAGATCTCGACCTTGCGGTCGGCGGTGTCGGCCTGGCCCTGTTCGTCGAAGGCCATCACGACCACGCCCGCGCCGTAATCGCGGATGCGCCGGGCCTGCTGGAGGAACTGCTCCTCGCCTTCCTTGAGGCTGATGGAGTTGACGACACCCTTGCCCTGCACGCACTTCAGCCCGGCTTCGAGCACCGTCCAGCGCGAGCTGTCGATCATGATCGGCAGCCGGGCGACCTCGGGTTCGGTGGCGATGAGGTTGAGGAACGTGGTCATCGCCTTTTCGCTGTCGAGCAGGTCGGCGTCCATGTTGACGTCCAGCAGGTTCGCCCCGCCTCGGACCTGCTCCAGCGCGACGTCGACGGCGGCCTGGTGATCGTCGGCCTCGATCAGCTTGCGGAACTTGGCGGATCCGGTGACGTTGGTCCGCTCGCCGATCATGACGAACCCGGTGTCCTTGCCGATTTCGAACGGCTCGAGCCCGCTGAACCGGGTACTCGGCCGCGGCTCGGGGACGACCCGCGGCGCCATCCCGCGTACGGCGTCGGCGATCTCCTTGATGTGCGCGGGAGTCGTGCCGCAGCAGCCGCCGACGACGTTGACCATCCCGGCCGTGGCGAAGTCACCGAGCAGCCCGCCGGTTTCCTCGGGCGTCTGGTCGTAGCCACCGAAGGCGTTCGGCAGCCCGGCGTTGGGGTGACAAGCGGTGTAGGTCCCCGCCAGTCGGGACAGTTCGGCGATGTGCGGGCGCATTTCCTCGGCGCCGAGCGAACAGTTGACGCCGACCAGCAACGGTTCCGCGTGCTCGATGGAACTCCAGAACGCCTCGACCGTCTGCCCGGACAGCGTCCGCCCGCTCAGGTCGACGATCGTGACCGAGATCCACAGCGGCAGATGCGGCGCGACGTCGCGCGCGGCGGAGATCGCGGCCTTGCAGTTGAGCGTGTCGAAGATCGTCTCGATCAGCAGCAGATCGACGCCGCCCTCGGCGAGCGCCTTGATCTGGTCGGCATACGCGGCGTACACCTCGTCGAAGGTCACCGCGCGGAACGCGGGATCCTCGACCTTGGGCGACAGCGACAACGTGACGTTCAGCGGCCCGACCGACCCGGCGACGAACTTCCCGCCCGCCGCGTCCGCGGCCTCACGTGCGATCTGGGCGCCGCGGAGGTTCATCTCGTACGCGAGATCCTCGAGCCCGTAATCCGCCTGGCCGATCGTGGTGGCGGTGAACGTGTTCGTCGTCGTGATGTCCGCGCCGGCCTCGAGATACTGGCGGTGGATGTCGCGCACGACCTCCGGCCTGGTGATGTTCAGCAGATCGGGGTCGCCGGTGATGTCGCGGGGGTGATCCTGGAACCGCTCGGTGCGGTAGTCCTCCGGCTTGAGCCCGGCTGACTGGAGCATCGACCCCCACGCGCCGTCGAGCACGACGATGCGCTCATCCAGCAGCTTTCGCAAGGCGGTCGTTTCCATCCAGCGCTCCTCCCATGTGGTGGGAGGCGCCCTTGCGATGAAGTCCGGGGCCGAGCGTGGCGGACCCGTGGTCCGTTGCAGCGCCTCTCGACCTTGGCGACGAGCTTACCGGACCCACACAAGGGCGCTCCGCGGGAATTGCTCAGCCGCTGGCCAGAACGGGTTCGGCTTCCCGGAGTGTGGGATTCGACGGCTCCGGCTCGCCGCGGCCGCGGGTCTTGCGCCAGGCGACCACCTTGCGGCCGACGTCGATCATCGGCACCTCGACCCAGCGGTAGAGAACGTCGGAAACGATGAGGGCGACGACGGTCACGGCGAGCGCGGTCAGTGTCCGGTGGACGCCCAGCTGGGGAATCGACAGCGTGACCACCGACGCGGCGACCCCTTGCAGGAGATACACCGAGTACGACCGTTCGCCGATGAAACGCATCGGCGGTGTCGAGAACAGCCAGGCGATCGGGCCGCGCGGAATCAGCGAGATGATGAACAAGGCGACCAGTACGGCGTAGGTGGTGCCGCCGACCGTGCCGCCGTCCTGGAGGAAGGCTTCGACGTCCGTGACGTGCGTCTGGAGTACGACGAGTGCCGCCAGCAGCAAGAAGCTGGCGATGGGGTGCGTGAAGACGCGGAGGATCGCGAAACCCTTGCGGTAGTGGAGGCCGATGGCGAGCGCGCAACCGATGAGGATGGGCGAGTAGGCGCCGGCGTACGGCATCACCGGGATCAGGGCGATCATCAGCGCGATCAGACCGATCGCCAGGCCCAGTCGTTTCGGGAAGCTCAGCGCGGCGATGCCGAAGGCCAGGAACGGCCACACGAGGTAAAACTTCTGCTCGACCCCCAGCGTCCACGACTGACCGAATGTTCCGTTTTGCGCGAATTCGTTCGTGAAGGTCAGGAAGTACGGCATCGCATTGGAAAGCCCGCTCGAGGTGTACTGGCCACGCAAGTACGTGAACACCACGACGATGGCTAGTACGGCGAAATACACCGGGAGAATGCGGAACGCGCGACGAATATAGAAGTCGGCGAGCGAGATCTTGCCGTTTCGGTCCTCTTCGCGGAGGGCCAGTGTGGTGATCAGGAAGCCGGACAGGACGAAGAACAGGTGCACGCCGATCCACCCGTTGGCCATGGCCCAGGACGGTCCTCCGTAGTGGAACACCACCACGAGAAGCGCGGCGATCGCCCGCAGCCCGTCGAGGGCCGGAAATCTCTTTGTGGCGAGATACTTCTCATGAGTCATCATCACTGGACCCCCCAGAAACGTCACCGGCTGCCTGACCGGCAAGGACACGCCACTCTAAAGGGTGAATTTCTGGTACCTGTGAGGGGGCTATGGATTCGTCGGTGTCGATCGACCGTGCCTGTTGGAGATTTGCGAACTACCCGGATGCGTGGCACTCGATGTGCCTAAAGCGAGTTCGCGGGAACGGCTTGATGTGACGGGAAGCGTGCCCTGGTCGTCAAGCGGAAGCGTCGGGTGGTGCCGTTACCGGATTTCGGCAACGGCGTGGTCCTGAATTCGCGAGGCCGGGGTCGTGAGTGGCGATTCGGGTTCTGGCCAACGGTGTTTTGGTTACCTACGGCGGGTGAGCTGGGTAGCGCTGGTCCGTGAGGGACTCCTTGAGGGACCCAGAGTCCCTCAAGGA
>NZ_JBVKAE010000037.1:0-37675 GCF_055598845.1 Amycolatopsis sp. NPDC039088
CGTCCGCGACTACGAACGCCTCACCGACCACTCCGCCGCATTCATCAACATCTCCATGATCACTATGATGACCAGGCGCCTGACCCGCCCAAAAAGCGGGCCAGGACCACCTAGACAGGTTCAAAGACAGCCTCTAAGAGAGCCGGTCCAGATCCTCCGGCGTGTCGATGTCGTCGCTCTCGCCCGGCTCTTCGGGCACGTCGACGATGTCCAGCCCGCCGAGCGTCCGCCGGAGCGACGCGTTCTCGACCCGCTCCGGCAGCGCCGACCGCACCGCCTCCGCGCGCCAGGCACCGAGCAGCCACTGCCGCTCCCCCGAGGAATCGACCAGAACCGCACCCGAGGCGGCGCCGAGCGAAGCCACCAGCCGATCCACAGTGGACTTCCGGACCCCGGCGAGGTCACCGGCCAGCACGACGACGAGCTCCGCGCGCACCAAGGTGAGGCCCGCCGCCAGCGCGGCGACCGGACCCGTTCCGGGCGACGCCTCGCGCGTCCACCGCACGTCGCCGAAACCCGGCCGTTCCGGACCGACGACGATCACCGGATCCGCGTCGGCGAGCGCGGCCAAGGCCCTCGCCATCAAGGGTTTCCCGCCGACCGGCAACGCGGGTTTGTCCACACCGGACAGACGGCGCGCGGCACCGCCCGCCAGCACGATCCCCGCGTACGCCACCGCCTAGCCGATCAAGCGGGTCGCGTACGGCATGATGCCGCCGTAGCGCACCGGCGCGATCCGCACCCGCAGACCCGACTGCGGCGCCTCGACCATCTGGCCGTTCCCGAGGTACATGGCGACGTGGTGGATGCCCCGCGCGCTGCCGCCCCAGAAGAGCATGTCGCCGCGGCGCATCTGCGAGAGCGGCACCTTCCGGCCCGCCTCGTACTGGTACCCGCTGTAGTGCGGGAGTGCCCGCACCCCGGCGAAGGCGTAGATCATCAGCCCGGAGCAGTCGAAGCCGGTCTTCATGTAGTCGCCGTAGCGGTCCGCCGTGCCACCGTCGCGGATACCGCGTGTCGGCCCGGAGGTGTTGCCGCCGCCCCACGCGTACGGAAGTCCCAGCTGCGACAGCGCCCGCTGCACGACGGCTTCGACACTCGACCCGGCGGGAGCCGACTGGACGGGCCTTCCCGACGGACGACCGCCCCCGCCTTGGCTCGGCCTGGACGCGGCGAGGGCGGCCTGACGAGCGCGTTCCTCGTCCTCGCGGGCCTTCTGCGCCTTCCAGTCCTCGTAGCGCTGACGCTGCCCCTGCAGGCCGCTGACCTTCTGCTGCGCCTCGAAAAGCTGCTTCTCGACGTTCGCCTTGTCGGCTTCGAGCAGTCCGTTCTGCGTCTCCTGGGTGTCCTGCGCGTGCTGGGCGGCGCTTTGCGCGTTGTCCGCCTCGTGCTTGGCCGCCTCCGCTTCGCGCTTGCGCTCCTGCGCGATCTCCAGTTTCTTGCGAGCCGTCGCGTCCTTGTTGGACTTATCCGTCTGCGCGCGCTTCATCGTGTCGAGCGCGTTGAGCCTGCTGCCGCCGACCGCGTCGAGCAGCTGCGCGCGGCCGAGCAGTTCCTTGGGGCTGTCGGCGGTGAGGTACGCCGAGACCGAACCGATGGTGCTGCCCTGCTGGAAACTGGCGGCGGCGAACTTGTCGAGATCGGCGCGGGCCTTGTCGATGGCGGCCTGCGCGGCGTCGGACTCGGTGCGCGCGGACCGCGCCTCCCGGTCTGCCTGCGCGGCGGCGTCCTGCGCGGTCTCCGCGTCGACCCTCGCCTTGTTGGCCTCTTCCATCTTCAGCTCGACTTCGTCGTTGAGCTGAGAAAGCTTCGACTCGGCCTGCGCGAGCTGGTTGGTGAGCCTGCCGACATCACCGGCCTTGGCGTTGGCCTCGGCCTTGCTCGAGTTGATTTCGGAGTCGCTGGGGTTCGGCGGGGGCGGCGGCACCGCCAGGCCCGTGCCCGTCACCCCGAGCAACAGGGCGAAACCGAGCGCGCCGATGGTCACGCCACGGCGGGCACCGGTCCGAGACCCGGTTTCACCACGCACGATCCGCCCACCTCCTGATCTTGAACAACGAGCTCACTGTGCCACTGCTGTCACAGCATTACCAGAAGCACCACCAGGAACTTACACACCGTAGGCACCATTTCCCCTCAACGGGGGACGAACAGACGAACGTTTCCTCACTCGAATGGCTGCAGGTCGATGAGACGTTCATGACCGGCGTGGCGGCTTGCCTCCCAAAAAGGACAGGCGTACTGTTTGTGGGGACGAACGAGGTGTGCCATCCCGCGTCCGGACCTACGGTGGGGGTGCGCAAGACTCGCTCCCGGCCGGCCCGAACGGCCTGGAGAACTCACCGAACTGACCCGCCACTGGAGTTAGAAGTGACCGCACCCGCCAGCAAGGACAGCTTCGGCGCCAAAGACACGCTGAAGGTGGGCGACGCCTCCTACGAGGTGTTCCGCCTGAACAAGGTCGAGGGCTCCGAGCGCCTTCCCTACAGCCTGAAGATCCTGCTCGAGAACCTGCTGCGGACCGAGGACGGCGCGAACATCACCGCCGACCACATCCGCGCCCTCGGCAACTGGGACGCCAAGGCGGACCCGTCGATCGAGATCCAGTTCACCCCCGCCCGCGTGATCATGCAGGACTTCACCGGCGTGCCCTGCGTCGTGGACCTCGCCACCATGCGCGAAGCCGTCACCGACCTCGGCGGCGACCCCGACAAGGTGAACCCGCTGGCTCCCGCCGAACTGGTCATCGACCACTCGGTCATCATCGACGTCTTCGGCCGCGCCGACGCCTTCGAGCGCAACGTCGAGATCGAGTACGAGCGCAACCGCGAGCGCTACCAGTTCCTCCGCTGGGGCCAGGGCGCCTTCGACGAGTTCAAGGTCGTCCCGCCGGGCACCGGCATCGTGCACCAGGTCAACATCGAGCACCTCGCGCGCACGGTGATGTCCCGCAACGGCCAGGCGTACCCCGACTCCTGCGTCGGCACCGACTCGCACACCACCATGGTCAACGGCCTCGGCGTGCTGGGCTGGGGTGTCGGCGGCATCGAGGCCGAGGCGGCCATGCTGGGCCAGCCGGTCTCCATGCTCATCCCGCGCGTCGTGGGCTTCAAGCTCACCGGCGAGATCCCGACCGGCGTCACCGCGACCGACGTCGTGCTCACCATCACCGAGATGCTGCGCAAGCACGGTGTGGTCAGCAAGTTCGTCGAGTTCTACGGCGAGAGCGTCGGCGCCGTGCCGCTGGCCAACCGCGCCACCATCGGCAACATGAGCCCGGAGTTCGGCTCCACCGCGGCGATCTTCCCGATCGACGAGGAGACCGTCCGCTACCTCAAGCTCACCGGCCGGTCCGAAGAGCAGGTCGCGCTCGTCGAGGCCTATGCCAAGGAGCAGGGCCTCTGGCACGACCCGTCGCACGAGCCGGAGTACTCCGAGTACATCGAGCTGGACCTTTCGACGGTCGTCCCGTCGATCGCGGGCCCGAAGCGCCCGCAGGACCGCATCGAGCTCACCGACGCGAAGAACTCGTTCCGCAAGTCGATCCACGACTACGTCGGCGGCGAGCAGGACACCCCGCACACCAACGTCGACGAGGCCGTCGAGGAGTCCTTCCCGGCCAGTGACCCGGCCGCTCTCTCGTTCAAGGACGAGGGCTCGGCCGACATCCAGTCGGCGGCGAACGGCCACAGCGGCCGCCCGAGCAAGCCGGTCAAGGTCAGCACGTCCGACCGCGGCGAGTTCGTCCTCGATCACGGCGCCGTGGTGATCGCCTCGATCACCTCGTGCACCAACACCTCCAACCCGTCGGTCATGCTCGGCGCGGCGCTGCTCGCCCGGAACGCGGTCGACAAGGGCCTCGCGGTGAAGCCGTGGGTCAAGACCTCGATGGCGCCGGGTTCGCAGGTCGTCACCGATTACTACAACAAGGCCGGTCTCTGGCCGTACCTGGAGAAGCTGGGCTACCACCTGGTCGGCTACGGCTGCACCACCTGCATCGGCAACTCAGGCCCGCTGTCGGACGAGATCTCCGCGGCGATCCAGGAGAACGACCTGACCGCGGTCTCGGTGCTCTCGGGCAACCGGAACTTCGAAGGCCGGATCAACCCCGACGTGAAGATGAACTACCTCGCGTCGCCGCCGCTGGTCATCGCCTACGCGCTCGCCGGCACGATGGACTTCGACTTCGAGAACCAGCCGCTCGGCCAGGACACCGAGGGCAACGACGTCTTTCTGAAGGACATCTGGCCCTCGGCCAAGGAAATCCAGGAGACCATCGACTACGCGATCACGCAGGAGATGTTCACCAAGGACTACGCCGACGTCTTCGACGGCGGCGAGCGGTGGAAGTCCCTGCCGACCCCCGAAGGCAAGACCTTCGACTGGGACGCGGAGTCCACCTACGTCCGGAAGCCCCCGTACTTCGAAGGCATGAAGGCGGAGCCGTCGCCGGTCACCGACATCTCCGGCGCGCGCGTGCTGGCGAAGCTGGGCGACTCGGTCACCACGGACCACATCTCCCCCGCCGGCGCGATCAAGCCGGGCACCCCGGCCGCGCAGTACCTGACCGAGCACGGCGTGGAGAAGAAGGACTTCAACTCCTACGGCTCGCGTCGCGGTAACCACGAGGTCATGATCCGCGGCACCTTCGCGAACATCCGGCTGCGCAACCAGCTGCTGGACGACGTGCAGGGCGGCTACACCCGCGACTTCACCCAGGACGACGCCCCGCAGGCGTTCATCTACGACGCGGCGCAGAACTACGCGGCGCAGGGCATCCCGCTGGTCGTCCTCGGCGGCAAGGAGTACGGCTCCGGTTCGTCGCGTGACTGGGCGGCCAAGGGCACCTCGCTGCTGGGCGTGCGCGCGGTGATCACCGAGTCGTTCGAGCGCATCCACCGGTCGAACCTGATCGGTATGGGCGTCATCCCGCTGCAGTTCCCGGCGGGCGAGTCGGCCGCGTCGCTCGGCCTCGACGGCACCGAGACGTTCGACATCTCGGGTATCACCAAGCTGAACGAGGGCGAGACCCCGCGCACGGTCCACGTCACCGCGACGAAGACCGACGGCACCAAGGTGGAGTTCGACGCGGACGTCCGCATCGACACCCCGGGTGAGGCGGACTACTACCGCAACGGCGGCATCCTGCAGTACGTCCTGCGGAAGATGACCCAGGCGTAAGCACTCCGGGCGCGAAGGCCCCTTTCCCCGCACTTAAGGGAAGGGGGCCTTTCCGTATTTTCGGTACCGTGCCTTATGACCTCGGGGAGAATCCACGTCGAAAACGGTGAGCTGGCATACGAGATCCGCGGTGCGGGCGACCCGGTGATCCTGGTGCACGGCGGCATCCTCGACTCCCGCATGTGGGCCGCCGAGATGACGGCACTCGAACGCGGCTACACCGCCATCCGCTACGACGCCCGGGGGCACGGCGAGTCGTCCACGCCCACCGAACGGTTCAAGCACTACGAAGACCTGCGCGCGCTGATGACCGCGCTCGGCTTCTCCAGCGCCTCTATCGTCGGCCTGTCCGGCGGCGGGCGGATCGCGGTGGACTTCGCGCTCACCTATCCGGAGCTCGTCGACAATCTGATCCTCGTGGCCACCGGCCTCAGCTCGATGACGATGAAAGACCCCTTTGTCGTGGAGCAGAACAGGAAACTCGAGGAGGCGGGCGCCGCAGGCGATCTCCCCGCCGCCATCGAATGCATTCTGCGGATGTGGGTCGACGGCCCCCGGCGCGCACCGGAGGACGTCGATCAGGGGGTCCGGCGGCTGTGTCAGGAGATGTACACCCACACGGTCACCCACCACGGGCTCTCCGGTTTCACGCTGATGGACGAACTCCGCGCCATCGAACGGATCGGCGAGCTGACCCCGCGCACGTTGACTCTGGTGGGCGAGGTGGACGCGTCCGACATCCACGATGTCGCCGACCAGATCGAGCGTGAGGCGCGCGACGCCCGGAAACTGGTCGTTCCCGGGGTCGCGCATATGATCAATCTCGAGCGGCCCGCCGAGTTTTCCCGGATCCTGATGACGCATTTAGAGGGCTGAATGCGGGGGCTAGGCCGTCTCGCGCTCTTCCCGCTCGGAGCACTCGCCGCGGTGCTCCGGGCGGCGGTCCACCACCCGGCCCAAGGGGCGCAGGAGCACGTTGACCCCGACGATCACCGCGGTCCCGGCGAGCGCGACGACGTAAAGTCCCGCTCCCGCAAGGGATCCGACGGCCGCGGAGCACCACAGCGTGGCGGCGGTGTTGAGTCCGCGCACATTGAGCCCGTCCCGCAGGATCACCCCGGCGCCGAGGAATCCGATGCCGGAGACGATCTGCGCGGCCACCCGCGTCGGGTCGGCGTCACCGCTGGTGTTCAGTCCGCCGAAACCGTGGGCGGACAACAAAACGAAGAGGGTGGCGCCGACGGCGACGAGGGCGTTGGTGCGGAGACCGGCCATCCTGGCGCGGTACTGACGCTCGATGCCGATGACCGCGCCGAGGCCGACGCCGGTGCCGACCCTGAGCAGCATTTCGAAGGTGTTCATGATTCCGGCTCTTTTCTGGCGTGCGTACACAAAGCCAGACAGGGAAAGGAGACCGGAGAAGGTCAGCGCACCGCGCACACGGGTGAACGGCGACCGTTTCCGGTCGATCCAGAACTGTCTTCCGGCATGTGCCGCTCACCTCGCTTTCGTACTCGAACGGTGTTGATCAACCTTCGGAGGCTACCACGCCGCTCAGGGCGTCCAGCGCACCGCGACCGCGCCGGACCGGCCGGCGATCACGCCGTGAACGTTGATCGAAGCCGCGAAGGTGATGGTTCCCGGCCCTGCTCCAGCCGCCCTTCCGAGGTCGGTGAGGCTTCCGTCGGAATTCCAGCGCACAGCGGTGTAACGACCCTGTGTGTCCTTCGACATACCGACCGCGGTGTTGTCCGGGCCCGCCGCCCGCGCTTCGCTGTCCGGCTTTTCGGTGACCGGGAAACCACCGAGATCGGTCACCGAACCGTCCGCCTTCCACCGGGTGGCGAACACGCCGTAGCCGCTGCCGACCGAACGCTGCACCGTGCCGACGATCGTGCCGTCGGCGCCGATGCCGAACGCCTTCGCGTAGTAACCCGAGGGCAGGTACTGCAACTCGGTGACGGTCCCGTCCGCGGCCCAGCGGGTCGCGTGCGTCGCGTAGTCCTTCCCGGTCGACCAGCCCGCGATGGTGCCGTCGTCGGCGATCGCCGCGCCGCCGCCGGAGGTCCCGCCGGGGAGGGCGGCCAGTCCGGTGACCTTGCCGTCGGTCCCCCAGCGGACCGGCTTCCCGTAGTAACTCGAAGAGGACGCCGAGCAGTAGCCCGTGATCTGGCCGGCCGCGTTGATCGCGTCCGCCTGGCAGTACGTCGTTCCCGCGAGGGTGTCCAGGACGGTGATCCCGCCGTCCGGCGCCCAGCGGGCGGCGCGCTGGCCCGTGCTGTTCGACGACAGCCCGACCACCGTTCCCGCGTTGTTGATCCCGGTGGCCTCGCTCCGGGTGTCACCGGCCGCGGTGCCGAGATCGGTGACCTTCCCGTCGGCGCTCCAGCGGACGGCGTGGGAGGTGTCGCCCGCCCTCGACCATCCGACGGCCACGCCGCTGTCGTTGATCCCAGCGGCGCCGGCGATCGAAGAACCGGGCAACGCGGGCAGTTCGGTGAGTGCCGAGTCGGCCGAGGCCGAGCCCGGAACGAGGACGGCCAGCGCGACGGCGGACGCCCCGCCGATGGACAACATTCTCTTGGTGCGCAAGTCTTTTCCTTCCCCCGGAGGCGGCGAAGGCCGCCGAACAAGATCACTCTAACAACGCGTGGTCTCCGCGCTCCAGATCATTTCCGGCATCGGAAAAAGGGGAGGAAACGACCTCAGGAAGGTGAGCCGAACGCCTCGCGGATCGTGTCTCGCAGCCAGCGCTGGGCGGGGTCCGCGTCGAGCCGGGCGTGCCAGAGCAGCCGCACCTCGACCTCCGGCAGTTCCGCGGGGATGGGGAACCAACGGATCCCGAGCGACCGGCCGTACTGCTCCGCCAGCCGCTGGGGCACGAGCCCGATGTAGTCGCTCGACGCGACCAGGAACGCGGCGACCGCGGAGGTGGGGACGACGGCCGCGACGCGACGACGCAGCCCCTCGGCCTCCAGGACGTCGTCGAGCGGTCCCCGTGCGCGGCCTCGCCGGGAGGCCGAAACATGGGGATACCGGCAAAGTTGCGCGAGCGTCGGGCGTCGGGCGCGGCCGAGCGCGCCATCGGCCCGGACGATCGCGACCACCCGTTCGCGGTACAGCAGCACCGAGCGGATGTCCGGTGACGCGATCTCGCCCGCGCCGATGTCCAGGTCGACCGAGCCGTCCCGGAGCGCCTCGGCGCTCTCGCTGCCTTCCGCGACGAACCGCAGGACCACGCCCGGCGCGACGGCCGCGGTCGCTTCGACGGCCGCCGTCGCCAAGGTCGCGGCGACGCCGTCGTTGATGCGGATGGTGAACGTGCGCTCGAGATCCCCGATCGCCAGCTCCCAGTCGGCGCTGATCAAGGCCGACGCCTCGTCGAGCAGCGACCGCACGCGCGGGGCGATCCGGAGCGCGAACGGGGTCGGCACCATCCCGCGCCCCGCGCGCACCAGGATCGGATCCCCCATCGCCCGGCGCAGGCGGCTCAGCGCCCGGCTCGTCGCGGGGATGGACAGGTGCAGGCGTTCGGACGCCGCGGTGACGCTGCCGTCTCGCAGCAGCGCGTCGAACACCCGCAGGAGGTTGAGGTCCAGCTGGTCGACCATAGTTGCATCATACGCAAATAGTCGTTGCCAAAGTTGCGTCGCGCGAATACGTCGCCGGTCCCTAGCGTCGTGGACATGCCACTTCGTCTTCAGATTCGCGAGGACCCCGCCGCGCCGGACCATCCGGCCGTCCGGCGCGGTCTGCTCGCCGTCATGTGCGCGTGCGTCGTGCTCGTCGTCGGGATGGTCGCCGCGATCAACCTCGCCGTCCCGATGCTGGCCGCGAGCACCTTGAACCCGTCCGCGTCGGGGCTGATCTGGATCGTCGACACCTACGTCGTCTTCTTCGCCTGTCTGGTGATCCCCGGTGGCGCCGCGGGCGACCGCTTCGGCCGCAAGGGTGTCCTGCTCGCCGGTCTCGCCCTGTTCGCGATCGGCGCGCTGCTCTCGGGAATCGCCCCGAACGTGCCCGTTCTGCTGGCCGGCCGCGCGATCACCGGGGTGGGCGCCGCCGCGATCCTGCCGAACACGCTCGCCGTCCTCCTGCACGCGGTGCCCGCCGAATACAAGGGCAGGACGATCGCGACCTGGGCGTCCATGACCGGGATCGGCGGGGTCGCCGGAAACGTCGGCGGCGGGACGGTGCTTTCCGGCGGCTCGTGGCGCTGGTTGTTCGCGGCCGCCGTCCCGATCTCCTTGGCGCTCGCCGCGTTCGTCGCCAGGATCGCGCCGGTGTCGGCGCGCCACGACCGTCGTCTGGACCTGCCGGGCACGCTGTTGCTCGTCGGCGCGTCGGTCGCGCTGCTGCTCGGGATCGTCGAGGGACCGGAGGAGGGCTGGGGCAGTCCGCTCGTGCTGTCCGGATTCGCCTGTGCCGCCGTCCTGTTCGCCGGGTGGACGCTCGTGGGACTGAAGACCGCGCATCCGCTGATCGACCCCCGGCTCTTCCGCGTTCCCGCACTGCGCAGCGCTTGTCTCGGGATGACCGCGATCTTCTTCGGGATGTTCGCGCTGTTCTACGTCAACGCGTCGTTCCTCCAGTACGGCAAGGGTTTCGGGGTGTTGGCGACCGGGCTCGGCATCATCCCGCTGACCGTTCCGATCATTATCGGCGCACGGCACGTCGGGCGGCTCGTCGAGCGCGTCGGTCTCGACGCCACCATCGCCGTCGCGTTCGTCTTCGTCGGCGGCGGCCTCATCGGACTGTCCACAAGCGACACTCATACGCCGTATCTCGCCTACGCGGCCTGGCTCGTCGTGACCGGGATCGGTGTCACGCTTTCGCTGCCGACCCTGTCCGGCGCCATCTCCGGCGCGCTTCCCCCGGCGCAGGCCGGGGTCGGCGCCGGTTTGCAGGCGACCACCCGCGAATTCGGCAGCGCGCTCGGCGTCGCGGTCATCGGCACCGTCCTCACCGGACGGTTCGTCGCCACGCTCCCGCCGGACATCCGCGCGGACCACGATCCGCACACCGTCGCGCAGGCCCTCGCCGTGAGCGCGGCCGACCGGTCCCCCGAAGTGATCTCCGCGTTCGTGTCGAGCGCGAGCACCGCGCTGCGGGTGATCGGCGTCAGTGTGCTGGTCCTCGGCGCGCTCGTCGTCGGGCAGTCACGTCTTTCCCGCACCCGCGGGAACCAGTAGAAGGAGTGTTTCCGTGCACGTATTCATCACCGGAGCGACCGGCTGGATCGGCTCGGCCGTCGTGGACGAGCTGCTCGACGCCGGGCACGAGGTCACCGGCCTCGCCCGCTCGGACGCGTCGGTCACCACACTGGCGGGCAAGGGCGCCGCCGTCCACCGCGGCGACCTCGACGATCTCGACGGCATCCGCGCCGCCGCCGATCAGGCCGACGCCGTCGTCCACCTGGCGAACAAGCACGACTGGGCCGACCCCGCCGAGACCAAACGCTCCGAACGGGCCGCGATCGAGGCGATCGCCGACACGCTGGCCGGTTCCGGCCGCGCGTTCCT
Source organism: Amycolatopsis sp. NPDC039088 (assembly GCF_055598845.1). NCBI lineage: Bacteria > Bacillati > Actinomycetota > Actinomycetes > Pseudonocardiales > Pseudonocardiaceae > Amycolatopsis > Amycolatopsis sp. NPDC039088. Next base: position 10,704 of record NZ_JBVKAE010000037.1, read on the forward strand.
GTTCGCCTCGGTGCTGTCCGGTCTCGTGGCGGGCCGGCCCGCCCTCGAGACCGACCCCTCGCCCGCCGTCGGCCCCGATTCTCCGCGCGGGGGCAGCGAAAACCTGGCGCTCGAATACGCGGAGAAGGGGATCCGGATCATCGGCGCCCGCTTCGCACCGTCTGTGCACGGCGTCGGTGATCCCGGTTTCGTTTCGTCCCTCGTCGCGGCCGCCCGCACGCACGGCGTCTCCGGCTACCTCGATGACGGCGCCGCGTCCTGGGCCGCGGTGCACCGCACCGACGCGGCCCGGCTCGTCCGGCTGGGACTCGAAGACGCGCCCACCGGTTCACTGCTCCACGCCGTCGCCGAAGAGGCCGTCACGACCCGCGAGATCGCCGAAGCCGTCGGACGCACCCTCGGTGTCCCGGTGGAGTCGATCGCCCCCGAGAAGGCCGCCGAGCATTTCGGCTTCGTCGGCCGGTTCTTCGGTTTGGACATGTCGGCTTCGAGCGCACGCACCCGTGACCTCCTCAAGTGGACCCCGTACGGCCCGACCTTGGTCGAGGACATCGAAGCCGGCGCTTACGCCTGAAAGGAAGCACCATGTCCGAAGTGACCGCGTTCATGCTGGTGAAGACCACCCCCGAATGGCTCGGCCTGACGGTCGAACAACGGGTGGCGGCCTTCAAGACCGAAGTGCTCCCGGCGATCGAGAGCAAGGCGAAAGGAGTTCGTTCCCGCTTTTTCGACACCGAGTTCTACTCCGCGCGAGTGACCGACGTGTGGGTGTGGGAGGCCGACGACCATCATTCGTACCAGCTCCTCATCGAGGCGCTGCGCGAGACGCCCTTCTGGGACCGCTACTTCGAGATCGTCGACCTTCTGGTCGGTGTAGAGAACGCGTACGCCACGAACTACGGCTTGGACACCTACGCGAGCGTCGAAGTCTGAGGCCAGAAGGCCGTGAAGGCCTCCTTCCCTACCTTGAGAGTAGGGAAGGAGGCCTTCATGGCTTTGCGCCTTAGTTCAGGCAGTGGTTTCGAACGGTTGGACGTTCGGCTGGAACACCTGGCCGTTGGCCGGAACCTTGAGATCGATCAGGTAGTCGGCCGTCACCTTGTCCACCCCGAGCGAGTCACCCAGAATGCAGTGCCCGAAGGCGTCGACCGACAGCAGCCGGGCGTTGCCCAGCTCGTTGGCCATCCGCTTCGAGAACAGGTACTGGGTCGCCGGGTCGTAGTAGTTGCCGACGACCAGCACCGGGGTGTCGGTCTTGGCCTGCCACGGGCCGCGGTAGACGTCCGGGTTCTTCGCCGGCCACACCGGGCAGCCCGCGATGTCCGCGAATGCCTGGTAGCGACCGAAAGTGGGCGATTCCTTCTCCCACTTCGCGGCGATCTCCGGGACCTTCTCCTGCTTGATCGTGATCTTCTTGTCCGAGCAGTTCACGGCGAAGTAGGAGTCATCGCCCACGTACGGGCTGTCCGGGTTCGCGTCCGCACGCCCGTTCGCGCCCGACCGAAGCACCTTCAGCTCGACGGCCTGCACCGTCTGTGTCTGCGCCGCGGGCGGGTGGACGACGTTGTACAGCGCCTGCAGGTCGTCGGCCAGCAACGCGAACGACGCCGGCGAGTACAGCACCCCGGAAACCGTGCTGGTGAACGCGTTGATGTCGTAGCTGCTGCCGTCCGGAAGCTTGATCGGCTGCTGGCGCAGGTGTTCGCGGATCTCGTCGAACTTCTCCCGCGGCGTGCCCGCGTTGAACGAGCACTTCGGCCCGACCTGCGCGCACTTGCGGAGGAAGCCGTCCAGCGCGATCTCGAATCCCCGGGCGCGCTCGCGGTCGTACTGCACGCCGTCACTGGTGCGCAGTGCCGGGTCGACGTTGCCGTCGATGACGATCGCCCGGCTCTGCTTCGGGAACATCGACGTGTACGTCGACCCGATCAGGGTCCCGTACGAGAAGCCCACGAAGGTCAGCTTCCGGTCACCGACGGCGGCTCGCATCTTGTCGAGGTCGCGCACGACGTCCTTGGTGGACATGTGGTTCAGCAGCGCACCGGCGTTGTTCTTGCAGAACTGGCCGTAGTCCCGGTACGCGGCCAGCGTGCCGGAGATCTCCTGCCGCGACAGCGGCACGGGGACCTGCGCGCCGAAGACGTCGTTCGCGTCTTCCTGTGTGGTGAAGCATTTGAGCGGGTTGCTGGCACCGACGCCGCGCGGGTCGAACCCGATCAGGTCGAACCGGTCCAGCACCTGCGGCTGGAAGTAGTTCGCCGCGCCGATCGGCATCCGGAACCCGGAGCCGCCGGGGCCGCCCGGGTTGAGGAACAGTGAGCCGACCTTCTTGCCGGGCGTCTTCGCGGCCCGCTTCAGCATCGCGATGTCGATGGTGCCGAGCGCCGCGTTGTCGTGGTCGATCGGCACGCGATACCTTGCGCAGCTGTAGAACTTCGCCTGGTCGGCTGGAACACCGCGGATCTGATCCGCCGTGCAGGCACCCCAGTTCACCGGCGCCGTCGCGCCGACCTGGGCGGCGGAGGTCCCGGCGTCCTGGGCGGCGACCGCGGTTCCGGGCGTCCCGGTCAGCGCGGCGCCTGCCACGAGTGCCCCTACCAGTGCGAAACCGCGCACCGGCCTCCCTGTGGATCTCGGCAAAACGACTCCTCCCTCGGCTGGCGACGTGACGGATCACGTCGCACGATGCGCCGTCGACGTCACGGCGCGTAACACCAAGCGAGCCTCGCACAAGCGGGTGACCCAGTCACCGGCCGAAAGGATGGTACGAACCTACCGTGTGGTGGTCTTCAACTCGAAAATCGGTAACACACGGCGAGCGGATCGCTCCTCCATGGAGTAGCCCGGCCAGAACTCCAGCAAGAGCTTCCACATCGCGTCGTACTCGTCCCCGACGAGTTCCCTGGCGCTGACCGGGAACTCCTTACCGGCCAGCGCCACGACCGCGTCCGGGTTCGAACGCAGATTGTGCGTCCACGCGGGATCGTTCGACCTCCCCCAATTGGAGCCCACGAGCACGAAGTCCTCCCCGTGCGGGAAGTACAACAGGTTGGTGGCGCGAGGCAGCCCGCTCTTGCGGCCGGTCGTGGTCAGCCGCAGGGAAGGGAGCCCGGCCAGCGCGACCAGGCTCACCTTCCCCTTGAACAGGCGGTGGAGTTTCTTGTCCACCCAGATGATCCCGCCCGCGAGCTTCATCAGCCACGGTTTCGTGCCGAGCGCGCGTGCGAGGAACGTAAGAGGGTTAGCCACGTACAGATCTTGCCAGGCTCACCCCGAACCGCGATGCCGAGTCCGTCCACCATTTCTCCACCGCGAATCCGGCTTCGGCGAGTTCGGCGGCTATTCCCTCCCGCCGGAACTTCGCGGAGATCTCGGTGCGCACGTATTCACCCTCGGCGAACTTCACCACCAGGTCGGCGCCCGGGATGTCGACGGTCAAGGACTCGCGGGCCCGCAGGCGCATTTCGATCCATTCGTTCTCCTCGTCCCAATACGAGACGTGGTCGAAGGCGGCCGGGTCGAAGTTCGCGCCGAGGCCGTTGTTGATCACGTGGAGCATGTTGCGGTTGAACTCGGCCGTGACCCCCGCCGCGTCGTCGTAGGCCCTTTCCAGCGTTTCCCGGTCCTTCACCAGGTCCGTCCCCAGGAGGAGCCACTCCCCCTCGTCGAGCACCTCGCGGACCGAGCGCAGGAAGGTGGCGCGGTCGGCGGGCAGGAAGTTACCGATCGTGCCACCGAGGAAGACCACCAGCCGCGGCCGATCGCCCGGCAGCAGGTCGAGATGCCGGGTGAAGTCCCCGACCACGCCGCGGACGTCGAGGGACGGGTAGTCGGCCGTGATGGCTTCCGCGGCTTCGGCGAGCGCGGTTTCGGACACGTCGAGCGGCACGAATTCCTTCAGCGTGCCGTGGCTCGTGAGCGCGTCGAGCAGGAGCCGGGTCTTCTCACTCGACCCGGAACCGAGTTCGACGAGGGTGTGCGCGCCGGAGCTTTCCGCGATCTCCCCGCCGCGCGCGGCGAGTACCTCCCGTTCGCTGCGGGTCGGGTAATACTCGGGCAGCGCGGTGATCTTCTCGAACAGTTCGCTGCCTCGCGCGTCGTAGAACCACTTGGGTGACAACCACTTCTGGTCCGCCCCCAAGCCGGCACGGACGTCCGCGCGCAGCTGTTCGGTGATATCCGATTCGCTGTGGTGTACGTCGAGGTCCAGTTCGGTCATCGTGCCTCAGGGCTCCGATCGGCTTCGAGGGCGGTGTTTTCTTCGAGTGCGATGATTTCCACGCCTTCCCCGGTGACCCGGACGGCGTGACGATCGGGAACGGGCGTCCATCCGACGGCCTCGTCGCATGGTTCGGAACCGACGACGACACCGCCGCCGACGTCCCGATAGGACAGTGAATGCGTCCAAGCCGTGCCGATGAGCGACCTTCCGTCGGTCAACAGGAAGTTGAGCCGGGAACCCGGCCCCGCCTCCTCGACAGCGGTGGTCAGCCACCTGACGGCCCCCAGCGGGTCTTCACCCGCTTCGAGCCGCTCGCGCAGCAAAGCCCACATCAGCACCGAATCGGTCGTCGCTTCCAGGGTCAGCAGCCGGCTGACCGGCAGTTTCGCGGCCAGTTCGGCCATCGACTCCGGCCAGCCCTTGACCAGCCCGTTGTGGCTGAAGAGGAACGGGCCGCCGGTGAACGGCGCGTTGGCCGCCTCGACCACCGGCATCCCTGTCGTGCCGTTGCGGACCGCCGCCATGAAGGCGTGAGAGCGCACCGACCCGGCCAGCGCGGGCAGGTCCCCGTCCGTCCACAAGGGAGCGGACCGGCGCAGTCGCACCGGCTCCGGACCGTCGGCGTACCAGCCGAGACCGTAGCCGTCCGCGTTGACCGAACCGCCGCCCCGCATATCGGCCGGGGCGTAGGACTGCACGAGCAACGAATGAGGGGCATGGAAGAGCACGTCGGCGGGCGAACGCGGCTCGCCGAGGTACGCGAGATGACGGCACATGCCGCTCAGGCCACCTCATCCCGCCGCGCGTCCCGGGCACAACGGAAGCCCGAGAAGATCTGCCGCCGGATCGGGTGGTCCCAGTTGCGGAACGTGCCGCGGATGGCCGCCGCGTCCGTGCCGAACGAGCCGCCACGCAGGATCCGGTAGTCCCCGCCGAAGAACACCTCGGAGTACTCCTTGTACGGGAACGCGGCGAATCCCGGGTACGCCTCGAACCCGCTGCTGGTCCACTCCCAGACGTCCCCGATCAGCTGATGCACACCCAGTGGCGACGCACCCGCCGGGTACGCGCCCACCTCCGCGGGCCGCAGGTGACGCTGCCCGAGGTTGGCGTGATCGGGGGTGGGTTCCTCGTCGCCCCAAGGGAACCGGCGCGAACGACCGGTCGCCGGATCGAACCGGGCGGCCTTCTCCCATTCCGGTTCGGTGGGCAGCCGCCTGCCCGCCCAAGCGGCGTACGCCTCGGCCTCGTAGAAGCAAACGTGGACCACGGGTTCCGCGGCGGGCACCTTTTCGTAGACGCCGAACCGCGTGCGCCACCAGCCGTCGGGCTCTCGTTTCCAGAAGCGTGGCGCGTCGATGCCGTGCTCGCTGCGATAGGCCCAGCCTCGCTCACTCCACCCCCTCGGGTCCTGATAGCCGCCGGAGTCGAGGAACTCGGTGTACGCCCCGCAGGTGACCGGTGTGGTGTCGATGAAGAACGCCTCCACCGCGACCTCGTGTGCCGGGCGCTCGTTGTCCAGTGCCCACGGTTCGGCCGAGGTGCCCATCGTGAAGGAGCCACCGGGAACGAGGACCTCGGCGGGCAACCGCCCGGTCCGCGACGGCGGCGGAGCGGGCGCGTGCAGCACCGGATCGCCCTTGCGGAGCTGGTGGGTGGCCAGCATCGTCTCGTCGTGCTGCTGCTCGTGCTGGGTGATCATCCCGAAGGCGAACGCGTCCTCGGTGAGGCGCCTGCCTTGCAACGGAACGTTTTCCAGGACGTCGAAGGATTTCTCGCGGACCTCGCGGACGTACTTGCGTGCCTCTTCCGGGCCGAGCAACGGCAGCTCGGGACGATCCGCGCGGGCATGCTGGAACGCGTCGTAGATGTCGTCGATGTCCGGACGGAGCGCCTCTCGGCCGCCGACGTCACGGACCAGCCAGAGTTCCTCCTGGCTGCCGATATGGGCCAGATCCCAGACCAGCGGCGACATCAGTTTCGAATGCTGGCGGACCAGATCCTCGTCGTCGATGTCGGTCAGCGCGACACTGCGCTCGCGGGCCCTGGTGAGTGCCTCGGCCGCGTGTGCCCGCAGGTCTTGCGGGCTCAGCGCGCGAAGCGGGTTGGTCTCGGTGCTTTCCACGCTCATGACTGGTGGCTCCTCGAACCGTGGACGAGGGACTGCACACCCTCGCTGATCCCGTTGATGGTCTCCGGTGGCAGACCGGTCATGCCGAGTTCGGCACAACCGAGGTCGACCACCTCGCCGGCGACGGCGGCGATCGCCCGGTCGGCGAGGCCGAACCGGGCCGCGCACTCCCATCGGCCCATGACCGGTTCGCACAGTTCGCGCACCTTGTCCACTGTGGACGGGCGCGCGAGCAGCGCGGCCAGCAGGGCGACCGGATGCAGCCACCTGTCGGCCGGCTGGGCGTCCAGGTAGCGGATCTCCAGGTACCCCTGTGGACGGACCGGGGTGAAGAAGGTCGTCAGGTGATAGGCCAGGTCGTCCTCGGTGGGTTTGCCGAGTCCGGCGCCCGCGCCCCGTCCGTCGATCCAGTCGGCGAAGGTCAGGGAAGCGGGCGCGTCCCAGCCGCCGTCGCGGCCGGGCAGCACCATCAGCGGGGTGTCCAGGATCCTGCGTGCCCATTCCCCCGCCGGATCGCTCGACGGCTCCGCCGAGCGGGTGCGGGCCTTCTCGGTCTTCATCACGGCCAGCCAGCGCGCGGACGGATGGCCGGTGTCGCGTCCGGCATGGATCCGGGAAGTGGCGAAGGTGGCCAGCAGGGGCGGGCCGAGCGCGTGGACCGCGGCCCAGCGCGCGGGGAGATCGCCCACCTCGCCGGTGTCCACACACACCTGCAGACCCGCGGTGCTGCACATCATCGTCGCGCCACCATCACCCATCGGGGCGAAGCGGCGTTCCATGGCGGCGTAGCGAGGTGTACCCAGTTTGCGGACCGGGGCGCGATGCCTGTCTATCCCGGTGTCGCCCAGGTACAGGCCTCGAGTGGCGAGAAGGGTTTCGAGGTGGGCCAGATCGGCCGAGACGACGGCGTCCAGTTGGCGCAGCGTGGTCTGTGGTTGAGCGGAGATCTCCACCTGACATCCGGGCTCGAGGCTCAACGGTGAACCTGCCGGAAGGGGGAGGGCGGGGCTGTCGGGGCGCAGGGTCCGCGGGGTGTGCGGGCCGAGCGCGGCGGCGAGATCGTCGGGATCGAGAGGCCGGGCGGGCTCGTCGGCGTAGTGCACGGTGAATTCCAGCTCTACGCCGAGAAGCCTCGGTGGCCCGTGCTTGAAGCACACGGAAGCCACATACGCCTCACCTTCGGCGCGGTCCGACAGGACCTTCGCCGTCGCGTTCGACGCGCTCCCGGACTTCTCGGGGAAATCATGAACAGTAGTCATCTTTCCGCCGTCCAGTCGGTTGTCCGATATTCGGGAAAACTTGACTTCGGACGCTACACGCGGGGTCCGACAAATTCAGGTCGGTTCTTGCCGGGCAAGAACCCCGGACCACGTTCTAGGACGGACAGATCAGGGCAAAGCGGGCTCCGTGCCCAGGCCCAGCGACGCGGCGGCGCTGCGGACCGCCTCGATTACCAGCTGCAGGGCCTGCCGCCGCGACGACGTCGTCCGGTAAGCGATCGAAACCGTTCGGAGCAACGGTGTGGTCAACGCGACAACGTCGATACCCGGCGGCCGCAGCCCGAGCCCGAGGTCCGAGACGAGGGTTATCCCGAGGCCCGCCCGGACCATCGCCATCGCCGTCGACTGCTCCTCCACCTCGTGGTTGATCTTGGGCTCGAACCCGTGCCGGTGGCAGGCGGTGCGCACCGCGCGGCCGAAGTGACTCTTCGGGCTGGCGAGGATCCACGGATGCTCGGCCAGTTCGAGCAGCGACGCGCTGCCCGCGGGGACGGCGCCGGACGGCACCGCGGCGTGCAGCCGTTCCACCGCGATCACCGCGCGCTCCAGACCGGCGTCCCACGGCATCGGCGCGTCGGAGTAGTCGATCACGAACGACAGGTCCAGTTCGCCGTCACGGACGGCGTCGGCGGTGTCCTCCGGCGCCAGCTCACGCGTCCGGACCTGGATCCCCGGATGTTCGCCCGCGAGCGCCGCCAGCGCGTGCGGCAGGAGCCCGGAAGCGACCGAGGCCCACACTCCGGCCATGAGGCGGACCGAAACGGTCGTCTGCGCCTCCTCCAGCGCCAGCGTCGCCCGCTCGACCGAGCCCAGGATCTCCTCGGCGTGCTCCGTCAGCAGTAACCCCAGTTCGGTCAGCTGCACCCGTCTGCCGAATCGCTCGAACAGCTTCGCGCCCACGTCCCGCTCCAGCTGAGCCAGCTGCTGCGACACCGCCGACGCGGTGTAATGCAGTGACGCCGCGGCCGCCGTGACGGTGCCGCGCCTGCTCAGCTCGCGGAGCATCCGCAGGCGGTGCAACGAAAGCTCCATGTCCCCAACGTAAACGGGCGCGGTCGCGGACGCCGGATGACGCGTTACACCAGTTTCTCTGCACACCATCGTTCAGATTCGGTAAATGGACGCCCGCGCCCACCGGGGCGCACCCTCGGAAGTGGCGCAGGACGACCCCGAACCCCGAAGGAGGTGGCCGCATGGCCGCGAGGAACGCCGAACCGCTGATGAGGCTCATCTGGACCGACCCTGTCACCGGTGCCACCGGCTACCTCGTCGTGCACAGCCTGGTCTCCGGCATCGCGACCGGCGGGACCCGGATGCGCGCGGGCTGCACGATGTCCGAGGTCGAGGACCTGGCGCGGGGGATGGCGAACAAGACCGCGACCTTCGGCCTGCCGGTCGGCGGGGCCAAGGGCGGCATCGACTTCGATCCGAAGGACGAACGCGCTTTCGGTGTCCTGGAACGGTTCTGCGCGTTCCTGCGGCCGTGGATCGACAACCACTGGGTGACCGCCGAAGACCTCGGCGTGCCGCAGCACCTGATCGACGAGGTGTTCGCGAAGCTCGGGCTCGAGCAGTCGTACCACGCCGCGATCCGCCGTTCGGCCGATCCGGCGCACACCCTTCGCCGCGTACAGGCCGGGTTGAGCACACCGGTCCCCGGCGGGCTCCTGCTCGGCGACGTCATCGGTGGTTACGGCGTCGCACAGGCCTGCCTCGGTGTCGCCGACGCGTGGGAGTGGCCGGTCGAGAAGACCACCGTCGCCGTGCAGGGCATCGGCACCATGGGCGGTGGCGCGGCCTGGTACCTGCACGAGGCCGGAATGAGCGTCGTCGCGGTCGCCGACGCGGCAGGCACGCTGTACCGGCCGGAAGGCCTCGACATCCCGGCACTGCTGGACCTGCGTGACGAGTACGGCGAGATCGACCGGAGCCGGCTGCCGTCGGATGTCCGGCTGCTGCCTCGTGACGAGATCGTCGCGACGGAGGCCGACATCCTCGTCCCGGCGGCGATCTCCTACGCGCTGCGCGCCGGGAACCAGGGCTCGGTCAAGGCGAAGGTCGTCATCGAGGCGGCCAACGCCGCGACCACCCCCGACGCCGAAGCGGGCTTGGCGGCTCGCGGCATCCCGGTGATCCCGGACTTCGTCGCCAACGCCGGTGCCGCCGCGTGGGCGTGGTGGCTCCTGCTCGGCGAGGTCGGCGCCGACCCGGCCGACTCGTTCCTGCGGTTGCGGACCGAGATGCGGGCCAAGGTGGCGCTGCTGCTGAGTTCGTGGAACCTCGACCGCATCGCCCCACGCACCACCGGCCTCCGGCTCGCCGAAACCACCCGTTCGGACGCCACCACCCCGGAGTCCGAGCCGATGTTGGTCATCCCCTGACACCATGCGCGTGAAGGCGCCCTTTCCCTCGGCTGAACCGAGGGAAAGGGGCTTTCACGCGCGTCTTGGTCAGGCGGCGAAGCGGTCGGTGGCGCCGATGAGGACCTCGCGCATGGGCTCGTCCTGGGTACTGTGACCGACCTCGTCGATGATCACCAGTTCACTGCCCGGCCAAGCGTGCGCCAGCTCCCACGGAGTACCGATGAGGTTGCCCAGGTCGAGGCTTCCCTCGGCGAGCACGGCCGGGATGTGGGCCAGCGTCTTGGCCTCCCGCAGTACCACGCCTTCGTCCAAAAAGGACCCTTGGCTCCAGTAGTGCGTGACCAGCCTGGCGAAGGCCAGCCGGAACTCGGCCGACTCGAAACTCTTGTACGGCGGGGAAGTCGGGATGACCGCGTCCTCCCAAGCACACCAGTCCGCGGCCGCCTTCCCGTGCACCGCGGGATCCGGATCCATGAGCAACTTGTAGTAGGCCGCTGCCAGGTCACCGTCACGGTCCTCTTCGGGGACGCCGTCGCGGAACCTGGCCCAAGCCTCGGGGAAAACGCCGCCGAGGCCACGGGTGAGCAGATCGGTCTCGCACCTTCGTCCGGTGGCCAAGCCCATCAGGACCATTTCGGAGACCCGATCCGGATACCGCTCGGCGTAGACCAGCGCGAGCACCGAGCCCCAAGAGCCGCCGAAGAGCAGCCACTTCTCGATGCCCAGATGTTCGCGGAGCTTCTCCATGTCGGCGATCAGGTGGTCGGTGGTGTTGGCGGAGAGGTCGGCGTGGGGATCGCTCGCGTGCGGCGTGCTCCGGCCGCAGCCGCGCTGATCGAACAGCACGACGCGGTACTTGGCCGGGTCGAAGTAGCGGCGCAGACCCGTGCTGCAGCCGGTGCCCGGGCCGCCGTGCAGCGTGACGGCGGGTTTGCCGTCGGGATTCCCGCAGACCTCCCAGTACACGAGGTGCCCGTCGCCGACGTCGAGCATCCCGTGGTCGTACGGTTCGATTTCCGGATACAGCCTTGTCACGTTCTCGTCCTCCCAGGCCCGCGCGAAATACAACAGCGCTGTCACAATAGCCGGGAGCGTGGTCTGGTGCGCGGGGTTTTCGGGCTACCCGCTTGTGGTGATTCCAGGTCCGTGAAGGCCTCCTTGAGGGACTCTGATTCCCTCAAGGAGGCCTTCACGGACTAGCCCGCTGCTTAACCGCCCAGAGTCGAGGCCACGTTCCGGAGCGCGTCCGCCAGTTCCGGCGGACCGGCGGGTCCGATGTGGACCACCGCGTCGTGGCCCCGCCCCGTCGTGTAGCTGAGGTACCGGCCCCAGTCGGTGTCCGCGAAGTGCAGCGGATCCTCGACCGCGACATGCCTGCCGACCTCGTCCCGCTTGCCGACGTAGAGCTCGCCGCTCCCCTCGACCGGCCGCTGCACCAGGCTGACGATGTCCGCGATCACCGGCGGCAGGGAATGCGTGTCCGGGCCACGCCGTGCCGCCTCTTCGAGCTCGTAAGCCCGGACCGTGCGCAGCCTGCCGCCGCCCGCGGGGACGGGCGGCAACTGTTCGATCAGCGACTCGGGCAGCCGCCGCCGATCGATTTCCTGGATCCCGACCCAGTCGCCGGAGGACACCGCCAGCACCGCTTGCAAGCCCAGCGAAGCGGCGAGCAGGCCGTACGTCTCGCCGCCCGCGTGCACCCAGCCGTAGTACTCGATCGCCGGCTTCGTGAGGACCGGTAGCCAGTCCAAAAAGTCGACCGACGCGCGACCGCTCGAGTCCAGCAGCCCGGCCTGCGCCAAGGCTGTTTCCACTCGCTTGTCCGCCTCCGCGCGAGCCGTCCTGGACAGCCAGCGCGGTTCGGGACGCAGCGTGATGTGCAGGTCGCCGACGCGTTCGCGTTCGGCGAGCACCGCCAAGGCTTCGACCGGAATGTCCACCCGGCCCGTTCTGACGGTCATCCGCTACTCGCCGATGACCGGCGGGCTGGTCCGCTGGTCGGTGCCGAAGATCGCGTCGGGGTCGGCCTCGATCAGGTAGTCGGGCCGCTGGTGCTCGTCGTCCTCGTCACCTTCGCCGCGCCTGCCACCGGCGCCCATCGGGCCCATCTGGCCGCCACCCCGGCCGCCCGCGCCGCGGCCGCCCGGCGCACCCGCGCCGGGCATGCCACTGCCCAGACCGCCGGCGCCGGTGCCCTTGCCCGCACCGAGACCACCGGAACCGGTGCCACCCGGCCCACCCGCGCGGCCGCCAGTGCCACCCTCGCCGCCGAGGAGCCTGCCCGCCGCGCTGTTGGGCCCGGGAACGTTGCGGCCACTGGAGCTTCCGGGCGGGTTCTGCCCGGGGCCACCAGGGTTGTAGTTCTGGCCGAGCCCGTTGGTGAGACCGACGACGTCTTCGAGGTCGCCGGTGCCGCCGCGTCCCGTGTTCCTGCCCGGGATCTCGGTGGTCTGGCCTGGCCTGCCCCGGCCGCCACCGGACGGGAGCGTCGTGTCGCCGACTCCCGGCTTCCTCGTCGGCGTCGTGATGCCGGTGTCGCTGCCGGGCCGGTCCCTCGGGTTCACCGGCCGGTCTTCACCGATCCCTGGTTTGTTCTGGTTCTGATCGGTGCCCGGCTTGTTCTGGTTCTGGTTGGTGCCGTTGTCGTCCGTGCCGCTGGTGTCGGTGCCGTCGTCGTTGCCGTCGTCGTCCCCACCGCCGGTCCGGCCGGGCTTCACCGGGATGACCGGCGGCGGTTTGATCGGCGGAGGACCGCCCCCGACCGTCACACTGACGTTCGCGCCGTCGCTCTTCAGTACGCCGTAATCGGTCGGCAGGCTGGAGCTCGTGCTGCTGGTGACCGAGTCGTACTGGTCCATCACCCGGACGTTGTTCTGGTTCGCCGCCTCGTGCTTCGCGACGCCCTCTTGGTAGTTCTTGATGTCGTTGTTGACCATGAACGGCCCGGCGATCGGGATCGCGCCCTTGAGACCGGTGGTCCAGGGATTGGGCTTGTCCGGCTTCGGGGGCACGGGGACGACGGACGACCCGGAATCGTCGAAGCTGTCGGCCTGCGTGGTAACTGAGGCCTTCGTGGTGAAAAGCGGGTCCGCCGTCTTCTTGAAAGCCTGCTCGAGCGGGCCCGCACCGGCGTTCGCCGCGTCTGCGGCGGAACCGGTCCAGGCGGACGCCATCCGCGTCTGCAGGGACTTGATGGCCATGCCGCGCTCGACATAGGCGTCCGAGAGTTCAGCGATGCGATCGGCCGCCGAACGCAAGTTACGGGTGTCGCCCTGGGTGAAGTTCTCGTAGATCTGTTTGCCGTCCACCCTCATGCCCCCCTGAGTGTCTTGATCACGGCCGACGCGAGTTTCCGTGCGGTCCCACATGAATCCTGTTCGTTGTCGTAACCCTTGGCGAGGGCACTGATCGCCAGATCGTCGGCGACGCCCACCGCGAGATCGCAGTTGCCACTCGCTCGCCGGTCCTGCAGGCCGTAGTAAGCGGTCGGGTAACCGTCGACCTCGGGGCCCGGCTCGAGGAATCTCAGCTGCCCGGCTTCCTTGGCCTTGCGCAGGCCGGCCAGGCCGCCCATACCCTTTTCGCGGTTACCGCTGCCGAGGATGATCAGCAGACTGTCGGCCTTGCCGCGAATCTGCCAGCCGCAACCCGGATTGCCGCCTTCGCCCTTCGCCTCGCCGGGCGCGGTGAACCCCAGTTCCGCGGCCGCGGCGGACGGGAGGAGCTTGCACACGTCGCCGACGAACGCCGAGGCGTCCAGCGGATTCGCCACCTTCGGGACGTTCGGGTCCTCCGGTGCGGCAGAAGACGCCGACGACGGCGAGGTTCCCGGGGCCGGCGTCGGCGTGCCCGGGGTTTCCCCCGTGCAACCGGAGACCGCGACGGAAACGAGCACGAGCACCGCCACCGCGGCGCGATTCCTCAACACGTTCGGCATCCTCAGGTCGTACGCATGGTGTTGGCCGTGTCGGTCGCCATCGTCTTCTCACGGGCGATCTGGAGCTTCTCGATGTAACCCTCGATGTAGGTCCTCATCGAGTCGTTCTGCTTCTGCAGGGACAACAGGGAGTCGAGCCCGGAGTTCACATAGCTGGCGCTGGCCTCGTCCTGCCCCGGCGGCATCAGGTCTCCGACGATGAGGTCGATCTTGTCGCCGTCGTCGACGACCTTCTTCAGCTCGTCTTCCCACAGCCCGATGACGGTCTGGAGCTCCTCGGGGCTCATCTCGAAGCCGCCGCCCCCGCCGCCTCCCCCGCCGTAAACGGTCGGCTCCGGCGGCGTGGTGAGGTCACCCCAGACGGCCTTGATCGCGCTCGCGGCATCGCCGATGATGTTCACGCCCCGCACCTTCCCCTCAGCATTCACGCACCGTGACGGACAAAGCGTAGCCAAGTGGCGGACGGCCTGTCAGCCGATCCGCGCTACTGCTCGGACGCGTGTCGAAACCGCCCGGTTCCCCCTCTCGGGCGAAGATCCCGCGAACTGGTCACAGTACGTACGTACGGATTGCTTTACCCGGGTTCTCGGTGACAGGATTCCAGGATGCCACGCGTCAGCCAGGATCACCTCGACGCACGCCGGCGCCAGATCCTCGACGGCTCCCGCGTGTGCTTCGCGCGGTACGGCTACGAGGGTGCCACCGTCCGGCGGCTGGAGGAAGCCACCGGACTTTCCCGCGGTGCCATCTTCCACCACTTCCGCGACAAGGAGTCCCTTTTCCTGGCACTCGCCGAGGACGACGCGGTCCGCATGGCCGACGTCGTCGCCGAGCAGGGTCTCGTCCAGGTGATGCGCGATCTGCTGTCGAACCGCAGCGAGCACCCCGCAGACTGGCTCGGCACGCGGCTGGAGGTCTCGCGGCGGCTGCGCACCGATCCCGAGTTCCGCGCCCGCTGGGCCGAGCGCTCCCACCAGCTGACGGCCGCGACCCGCCGCCGCCTGCTGCGCCAGCGCGACGCCGGGATCCTGCGCGACGACGTCGATGTCGACGTCCTGACCGCCTATCTCGAACTCGTCCTCGAAGGACTCGTCTCCCACCTCGCGATGGGCCTGCCGGGAGACGATCTCGGCCCGGTCCTCGACCTGGTCGAGGAGAGTGTGCGACGGCACCGCGCCCCCGCGGCCGGCGGAACACGTTAAGATTGTCCCATCGCCGCAGTACAGTGGCGGTATCCGTTTGGTTTCCGATCGAGGAGTGACTCTTTTCGTGCGCGACGCGCAGTCACCTGGTGACAGTATCGAGCCGGGTGGCACGCCCGGCTGTTCCAAGGACTTTCCCGCCGGCCCCCACGGCAGGAAGTGATGGAAGTCCTGTTCGCCGTTCTCGGCATTCTCCTTTTCCTCCTGCTGACCGTCGGCACCGGCCTCGCCGTCGCGGCCGAGTTCTCGCTCACCGCGCTCGAGCGCAGCACGGTCGACGCGGACGTCCGCCAGGTCGGCGACCGCCGCGCGCATACGGTGCAGAAGGCGCACCGCACCCTCTCGTTCCAGCTCTCCGGCGCGCAGGTGGCGATCACCATCACCACCCTGATCACCGGTTACCTCGCGGAACCGGTGATCGGTGACCTGCTGCACCCGCTGTTCACCGCCGTCGGGTTCTCCGAGGGGGTGGCGGACGGGGCTTCGCTGGCGGTCGCGCTGATCCTGGCGACCTCGCTGTCGATGATCCTCGGCGAGATGATGCCGAAGAACCTCGCGATCGCCCGGCCGTTGCAGACCGCGCGCGCCGTCGCGGGGTACCACTCGCGGTTCTCTTCGCTCTTCCGCTGGCTCATCACCCTGATGAACAACAGCGCCAACTTCCTGGTCCGCAAGTTCGGCGTCGAACCGCAGGAGGAATTGCGTTCGGCCCGGTCGCCACAGGAACTCGGTTCGATCGTCCGCTCCAGCGCGGAAAGCGGCACACTCGACACGTCGACGGCGGAACTGCTGGACAAGTCGCTGCGCTTCGGTGAGCGGACGGCCGACGAGCTGATGACCCCGCGTGTGCAGCTCGAATCGCTGACCGTCGACGACACGATCTCCGACCTCATCGAGATCTCGAGCCGCACCGGCTTTTCGCGTTTCCCGGTCTACACCGAGGATCTCGACGACGTACAGGGCGCGGTGCACATCAAGCAGGCGTTCACCGTCCCGGCCACCCAGCGCGCCACGGTACGGATCGGCTCGGTCATGCGGCCGATCCCGACGGTGCCCGAATCGCTGCCCGGCGACTCGCTGCTCAACCGGCTGCGCGACTCCCGGTTCCAGCTCGCGATCGTCGTCGACGAATACGGCGGCACCGCGGGACTGGTGACGCTGGAGGACGTCGTCGAGGAGATCATCGGGGACGTCCGCGACGAGCACGACGAGCGTGAAGCTCCGTCCTCGCAGCAGGTCGGCACCGACAACTGGCTCGTTTCGGGACAGCTTCGCGCCGACGAGGTGACCGACGAGACCGGATTCCGGATGCCCGATGGCGACTACGAGACCATCGCCGGGCTGATCCTCGAGCGGCTCGGGCGGATCCCCTCCCCCGGCGACGCCACCGATCTCGACGTCTGGCGGCTCACGGTGACCAAAATGGACCGTCTCCGCATCGCCGAGGTCGAAGTCCGCCGGGTCAGCGAGACCGCCACCTCCGCCGAGCAGGAGCCCGCCCGATGAGCGACTGGTTCAACATCTTCCTCGTCGTGATCCTGTTGCTGGCCAACGCGTTCTTCGTCGGCGCCGAGTTCGCGCTGATCTCTTCGCGGCGCGACAGGCTCGAAGCCCTGCTGGAGCAGGGAAAGACCCGCGCCCGGATCGTCATCAACGCGAGCAGGAACGTCTCGCTGATGCTCGCGGGCGCGCAGCTCGGCATCACCATCTGCTCACTGCTGCTCGGACGGCTCGGCGAGCCGGCCATCGCGCATCAGCTGGCCGGTTTCTTCGAACTGTTCGGGATTCCGGAGGTGTTGCTGCACCCGATCTCGTTCGCGATCGCGCTGGCCTTCATCACCGTCCTGCACGTCCTCATCGGCGAGATGGTGCCGAAGAACCTCGCGATCGCCGAGCCCGAGCGGCTGGCGCTGTGGCTGGTCCCGGTCCATGTGGCCTGGGTGAAGGTCGCCAACCCGTTCATCTGGCTGCTGAACTTCGTGGCGAACTCGCTGCTGCGGTTGTTCAAGGTCGAGCCGAAGGACGAGCTCGAAACCGCCTACACCTCCGACGAACTCGCCGAACTGCTCAGCGAGTCGCGGCGCGAGGGGCTGCTGGAGCACTCCGAGCACCAGCGGCTGAGCAAAACGCTGTCCTCGGTGGAGAAGACGGTGGCCGACGTACTGGTCCCGACGGCGCAGCTGACCACGCTGCCCTGCTCGCCCACCCTGGGCGACGTCGAGCGCGCGGTGTCCTCGACCGGGTTCTCCCGCTTCCCGGTGTGCACCGACGACGGGACGCTGACCGGCTACATCCACGTGAAGGACATCCTCGACCTCGTGGGCGAGGATCCGGGCACCGTGGTGCCGTCGGACAAGACACGGGCGCTGACCGAGCTGCGCGCGGACGCCCGGCTGGACGAGGCGCTGTCGGCGATGCGCAAGGAAGGCAGTCATCTGGCACGGGCGCTGAGCCCGGCGGGGGCCGCCGTGGGCGTCGTCGCGCTGGAGGACCTCGTCGAGGAGTACGTGGGGACTGTCCGCGACGGTACCCACGTCATGTCATGACCGGTCCGATCGTTCTTCCCGAGCCCGTGTGGCGGGCTCGGGAGGATGACCACGTGACGCGGATGCGGCGCTGGACGACACCGCACCAGCGCCGCCGCTCGCGGGGCGAGAAACATCCGGTTCTCGACTTCCTCTTCACCTACTACTCCCACCGGCCCGGGCACCTCGAACGCTGGCAGCCGGGGCCGGGTGTCGTCCTCGAAGGCCGGTCCGCGCACCGGTTCCTGGAGCGGAAGGGCTACGTCGGGACACCGGACGGCGTCATGCTGGATCCGGCGGGGTTCACCGAGGGCCGGGCCAAAACCGCCGAATTCGTCCACGGCCTGCTTTCCGCGACCGCGTCCCGCGCACCGAGACTCAGTTGTTTCGGGCTTCACGAATGGGCAATGGTTTACCGGGAATCGGCAAATGAGGTTCGTCACTCACAACTTCCGCTCCGGCTCGGTTCGGCCGGAACGGACGGGGTCGTCGAGTCACTGGAGATCCGCTGCGGGCATTTCGACGCCTTCCGGTTCTTCACCGAGCCCGCCCGGCCGCGGAACACGCTGCGGCCGGAGCGGGAGAACCAGATCGACTTCGAGCAGCCCGGCTGCCTGCACGCCAACATGGACCTGTTCAAATGGGCCTACAAACTCGACCCGTTCGTGCCCGCCGAGCTGGTCAGGGACTGCTTCGAACTGGCAGCGGACATCCGTGAGCTGGACATGCGCGCCAGCCCGTACGATCTCGCTTCGTTCGGGTACTCGCCCGTCCGGATCGAGACCCCGGAGGGCAGAGCCGAGTACGCCCGTGCGCAGGCCGTTTTCGCCCGCCGGGCCGCGCCTCTGCGTGAGCACCTGATAGCGCATTGCAAACGGCTTCTGGCCGAGGTAAAGACGGCGCACGCGACACGCGGAAAACAACTGTGAGTTGCCGCATTCCCCGCAACATCTTCCCCTGTTAGAGTGATAACGGTTTGATTGCATACGCAGCGCGAGCGCGCACGTTTCGAAAGGACAACGATGGGGCGACACAGCGTTGCCGAAGAGCCGGTACCGCACCCCCTCGACCCGCCGAAGCGCCCCCAGGGCCGCAGTGAGGCGACCGGCTCGCACCGGATCGTCGGGAAGAAGGCCCCGCGGCGCAGGATCGCCAAGTGGCCCATCGCCTGCCTGGTCCTGGTGGTACTGGTCGCGATCGGAATCTTCGGCTGGAACTGGGCGGACGGAGAGCTCAACACCCGTGCCGAAGCCCAGGCCAAGGGCTGCAGCGCCGGCGAGACCCCGATGCGGGTCGTCGTCACCCCCAGCATCGAGAAGCCGCTCCGCGCGGCGGCCGAGCGCTGGAACAACGCCGCGACCGTGGTCCGCGACCACTGCGTGATCATCCAGATCGACGCGCTGCCCTCGGCGGCCGTGCTCGACGGCCTCGTCGGGCGGACGAACCTGGACGCCATCGGCGGCCTTCCCGCCGCCTGGATCCCCGAGTCGTCCTACTGGGTGACGGAACTGAACACCGCCAAGCCCGAACTGGTCGGTTCGCCCGCCCAGTCGGTCGCGACGGCGCGTTCGGCCGACTACCCGCTCGTCGGGCTCGCCGGTAAGACCATCGACGAGGTCCAGATGCGCGCCTCGCAGACGTTCCGGCAGTTCCTGCAGCAGCCCGCCCAGCAGGCCGACTTCGCCGCCGCGGGCATCAAGGCCACCTGACTTCGCACACAGAAGTACGTGAAGGCCCCCTTTCATTGCGTCTAGCGCAGTGAAGGGGGCCTTCACGTACTTCGGGGGTACTCAGCCGGCGAGGAGCTGTTCACGCAGGATGTCGGCGTGCCCGCAGTGGTGGGCGAGTTCCCGCAGAACTTGCAGGTACACCCAGTGAAGCGTGCGCGGTCCGGTCCGGTGGCCGGTCACGACCGTGTCCAAGGACAGGTCCGCGACCGTCGTCCGGGCCGTGGCGCAGGCTTCCCGGTGGGCCGCGATGACCGAGGCGATGGTGTCGTCGCCGGAGAGCCGGAAGGATTCCTCCGGATCGGGCACCAGACCGAGTTCCTTGCGCGGCGTACCCCCCACGCATTCCTCGAACCACACCCGCTGCATCCAGGTCACGTGTTTGAGCAGCCCGAGCGGCGTCGTCGCCGACGGGACGAGCCGACGGCGGGCCTGTTCCTCGGTAAGACCGTCGAGCGTCGCCTCGAGAGCGGTGCGGTAGTCCTCGATGAACGCCTCGAGCTGGGTGCGCTCGTCATCCAGGGGCACCTCGAACGGACCCATCAACGTCTCCAAGTCATTTGAGGGGCAAGGCCTGCGTCTAAACGAGGTCGAAGGTGTCCGGGTCGGGGCCGGTACGGGTGCCGTCGTCGAAGTCGGCGAGGGCGGCCAGATCGTCTTCGGCGAGTTCGAAGTCGAAGACGTCGAAATTCTCGCGGATCCGGGACGGCGTCACGGATTTCGGGATCGCGACGGTGCCGAGCTGCAGATGCCAGCGGAGCACCAGCTGTGCCGGGCTCTTGCCGTATTTGGCCGCGAGGGCGGTCAGCGTCGCGTCCGAGAGCAGCGATCCCTGCGCGAGCGGGCTCCAGGCCTCGGTGACGATGCCGTGCTCGGCGTGGAATTCCCGCAACGCCTTCTGCTGCAGCCGGGGATGCAGCTCGACCTGGTTGACCGCCGGCACGATCCCCGTCTCGTCGAACAGCCGCCGCAGATGCGGCTCGTGGAAGTTCGACACCCCGATGGCCCGCACCCGGCCATCCGCGTAGAGCTTTTCCAGCGCTCGCCAGGTTTCCACGTACTTGCCGCGGGTCGGCATCGGCCAGTGGATCAGGTACAGGTCGACCCGGTCCAGGCCCAGTTCCGCCAGGCTGGCGTCGAACCCGCGGAGCGCCTCGTCGTACCCGTGGGCCGGATTCGGCAGTTTCGTGGTGATGAACAGTTCGTCGCGAGGCACGCCCGCCGTGCGGATCGCCTCGCCGACACCGGCTTCGTTGCGGTAGGACGCGGCGGTGTCGATGCCGCGGTACCCGGCTTCGATCGCGGTCCGGACGACCTTGGCCGTATCGCCCGCGGGCACCTGCCAGACACCGAAACCGAGTTGGGGGATGGCTACCTCGTTGTTCAGGACGACGGAAGGCACGGCCATGGATGAAGAATCCTCACTCCGAGTCTGTGGCGGGGCTTCTTGCCCGCATCATTCCACCCCGCGCCGCGCGTACGCGCGCAGATGCTCGGCCGTGTCCGCGTCGGCCGGGAAGAAGGATTCGATCACCAGCTCGGCGACCGTGATGTCCAACGGCGTCCCGAACGTGGAAACCGTGCTGAAGAACGTGAGATCCACGCCCTCGTGCCGCAGCCGAAGCGGGACGAAGATGTCGCCCGGCCCGGGGACCTCCACCTCGGGAACGGGGTCTTCACACGGATAGGTGAGGAGTTCCTCCAGCAGTTCCGTCAGGCCCGGATCCGCCGTCTGGGTCACTTGGCGCCGCAGCCTGCCGAGCAGATGGGCCCGCCACTCCCCCAGATTCAGCACGTACGGCGCCATTCCCTCCGGATGGAGGGTCAGCCGGAGGACGTTGACCGGCTGCGTCATCAGGGTGGGCGACACCAGGTCGGTCATGATCGACACGCTCGCGTTGGCGTCGACCAGATTCCACCCGCGATCGACGACGGCGGCCGGGTACGGCTCGTGACTCGTCAGCAGCTGCCGGACCGCCTGGCGGACCGCGGCCAGTTCCGGGTCGCCGAGCCCGCTCTCCGGATACGCGGGCGCGTAGCCCGCCGCGAGGAGCAGCTGATTGCGTTCCCGCAAGGGCACCTCCAGATGTTCGCCCAGCCGCAGCACCATGTCCCGGCTGGGCTTGGACCGCCCGGTCTCCACGAAACTCAGGTGCCTGGTCGAGATCTCGGCGGAGATGGCGAGGTCGAGCTGGCTGATCCGGCGGCGATCGCGCCATTCCCGCAGGAGCTCGCCGACGGGGCGGCCCGCGCGGTTCGCGGTCAAGGTGGTCGTCACGATCACGAACCTACGCACCGCGCACGCCGGGCCGCCATTACCTCTCACGTAATCGACGGGACCCACCCTCGGCCGACAGAGTTGCGTCATCGGTTACCCCACAACGCACCAAGGAGACACCATGTCGGACATCCAGCGCGTCGCCGAGCAGTACATCGCCGTGTGGAACGAGACGGACACCGAAAAGCGCCGTGCGCTCATCGCCGAGGTGTTCACCGAGGACGCCGCCTACACCGACCCGCTGGGCGCGGTCACCGGTCACGACGGTGTCGACGGCTTCGTCGCCGGCGCGCAGGCCCAGTTCGCCGGGCTGAGGTTCAGCCTGCCCGCCGCGCCCGACGCGCACCACGACATCGCACGATTCCAGTGGTACCTCAGCGCTCCCGGTGCGGAGGAACCGCTCGCGATCGGCTTCGACGTCATCACCGTCGAGGACGGGCGGATCAAGCAGGTGCTCGGCTTTCTCGACAAGATGCCCGGCTGAGACCTACGCGAAGGCCTCTGGCGGCGGGCAGAAGCAGACGAGGTTGCGGTCACCCGCGGCCCCGTCGATCCGCCGCACCGGGGGCCAGATCTTCGCGGCGGTGAAGCCCGCCGGGAAGACGGCGATCTCCCTGCTGTACGGGCGATCCCACTCGCCCGCGAGGCACCGCGCGGTATGCGGGGCGTTGCGCAGCGGGCTGTGCGCCACCGGCCACTCCCCCGCGGCGATCTTCTCGATCTCGCCGCGGATCGCGATCATCGCGTCACAGAACCGGTCGAGCTCGCCGAGGTCCTCGCTCTCGGTGGGCTCGACCATGAGCGTGCCCGCGACCGGGAACGACATCGTCGGCGCGTGGAGGCCGTAGTCGGCCAGCCGTTTGGCGACGTCGTCGACGGTGACACCGGTCCGTTTGGTCAGCGCCCGGAGATCGAGGATGCACTCGTGCGCCACGAGTCCTTCGTGCCCGGAGTACAGCACCGGATAGTGCTCCGCGAGGCGCTTGGCGACGTAGTTGGCGTTCGCGACCGCGGTCAGCGTCGCGCGCTTCAGCCCTTCCGCGCCCATCATCCGGATGTAGGCCCAGGAGATCGGCAGGATCGACGCGCTCCCCCATGGCGCGGCGCTGATCGGGCCGACACCGGTCGCCGGGCCCGCTTCCGGCTGCAGGGGATGGTTCGGCAGGTACGGCGCCAGGTGCGCGCGGACGCCGATCGGCCCGGCCCCGGGGCCGCCACCGCCGTGCGGGATGCAGAAGGTCTTGTGCAGGTTGAGATGGGAGACGTCGGCGCCGAACTTCCCGTACTGCGCGACCCCGATCAGCGCGTTCAGGTTCGCCCCGTCGACGTACACCTGGCCGCCCGCGTCGTGCACCAGCGCGCAGACCTCGCGCACGGTGTCCTCGTACACGCCGTGCGTCGAGGGATAGGTGATCATGATCGCGGCGAGGTCGTCCGCGTGCTCGTCCACAGTGGACTTCAGGTGGCCGAGGTCGATATTGCCCTCGTCGTCGCATTTCACGACGACCACGCGCATTCCCGCCATCACCGCGCTGGCCGCGTTCGTGCCGTGCGCGCTCGACGGGATCAAGCAGACGTCACGGGCCGCGTTCCCGCGTTCGCGGTGGTAGGCGCGGATGGCCAGCAGACCGGCGAACTCGCCCTGGCTGCCCGCGTTCGGCTGCAGGGAAACCGCGTCGTAGCCGGTGATCCCGGCCAGCCAGCGCTCCAGGTCCCGCACGATGGCGAGCAGCCCGGCCGCGTCCTCGACGGGTGCGAACGGGTGCAGACCGGCGAACTCGGGCCAGGTGATCGGCTCCATTTCGGCCGTGGCGTTGAGCTTCATCGTGCACGAGCCGAGCGGGATCATGCTCCGGTCGAGCGCGACGTCCTTGTCGGACAACGCCCGCAGGTACCGCAGCAGCGCGGTTTCCGAGCGGTGCGCGTGGAAGACGGGATGCGTGAGGTACTCGCTCGTGCGGCGCAGATCCGGCGGGAAGCCGTCGGCGGTGTCCGCGTCGAGGGAGTCCACATCGGACACCGCGACACCGAACGCCTTCCACACCAGGGAAAGATGCTCGCGGGTGGTCGTCTCGTCACAGGCGATGGCGACGTGGTCGGAGTCCACGAGCCGGAGGTTGACGCCGAGTTCCCGTGCCGTGCCGACGATCCCGGCCGCGCGCCCGGGGGCAGCCACCATGACGGTGTCGAAGAATTCGCAATGCACCACGTCCACGCCGCTTTCGGCGAGCCCCGCCGCGAGCACGGTTGCCATCCGGTGCGCGCGGTTCGCGATGGCGCGCAAGCCTTCCGGCCCGTGGTACACCGCGTACATCGACGCGATGACCGCCAGGAGCACCTGCGCGGTGCAGATGTTGCTGGTCGCCTTCTCCCGGCGGATGTGCTGTTCGCGGGTCTGCAGCGCCAGCCGGTACGCGGGCGCGCCGTCGGCGTCCTTCGACACTCCGACGAGCCTGCCGGGCAACTGGCGTTCGAGTCCTTGGCGCACGGCGAGATACGCCGCGTGCGGGCCACCGAAGCCCATCGGCACGCCGAACCGCTGCGTCGACCCGATGGCGACGTCGGCGCCGAGCTCACCCGGTGACCGCAGCAAGGTCAGCGCCAGCGGATCGGCGGCTATCACCACGGCCGCGCCCAGCGCCTTGGCCTCGGTGATGGTGTGGTCCCATTCGCGGACGACGCCGGAAGCGCCGGGATACGAGAGCAGCACGCCGAAGAAGTCGCCGCCGAGGCCCAGTCCGGTGATGCCCTGCGAGAGATCCGCGGTCACCAGGTCGATACCGAGCGGTTCGGCGCGGGTGCGCAGGACCTCGATCGTCTGCGGCAGCGTGTCCTCGTCGACCACGAACCGGTTCGATTTCGCCTTGCCCGCCCGGCGGACCAGCGTCATCGCCTCCGCCGCCGCGGTCGCCTCGTCCAGCATCGACGCGTTCGCGATCGGCAGTCCGGTCAGGTCGGCGACCATGGTCTGGAAGTTGAGCAGCGCTTCGAGGCGGCCTTGCGAGATCTCCGGCTGATACGGCGTGTACGCGGTGTACCAGGCGGGGCTCTCCAGCACGTTGCGGCGGATCACCGGCGGGGTCACGGTGTCGTGGTAGCCGAGGCCGATCATCTGGACCATGGGCCGGTTGCGAGCGGCCAGCGCGCGGAGTTCGGCAAGCGCGCCGGTCTCGGTGGCGGGCGGCGGCAGGTCCGGCGGCGTGGCGGATTCCCGGAGCGACGCGGGGACGGCCCGCTCGGCCAGTTCGTCGAGAGAAGCGACGCCGACGACGTCGAGGATGCGCGCGAGTTCCCCAGCGCCGGGACCGATGTGCCGGTCCGCGAAGGGGGTTCCGGATTCGAGAGCGGCCAGAGAAACGGGCTCCAACGGGGACCTCCCAGGACGCGGGGGTGAGGCCGGGACGATTGTCCTGGCCCTCCCCACTCTGTCCGTACTCCCGTGGGAGCGCCTGAGAGTTTCGCCCGAGTGTTGAGCCGGGCTTGCACCGTCGGCGGGGCCGCCAGGCTGTGACCTGGCGAACCACTTTCCAGAGGCGTCTCGTCCGCGCGGTCCAGGGTGCCTGAGAGGTTCCGGGGAGGACTTGCTCCTTCGGCGCCGAGCTCAACGGTTATCGACTCGGTCTCTCCCGCGCGGATTCGTCGACCGCGGAACCGAGCCTACCCTGCCGCCCGCGCGGCTTCATGATCAGCCGGTGCGACGTGCGTTACGGCGCTGCGTGAGCTCGTCCGGGGTGACGGTTTCGATCGTTCCGCCGTCGGCGCGCTCGGCCGGGAATTCGTGGATGGTTCCGCTGATCTCCTGCATCGCGCCGCTGACGGCGATGCCGAACACGCCCTGACCGCCCTGCAGTAAATCGACGATCTCTTCGGGCGAGGTGCACTCGTAGACGGTGGTGCCGTCGGAGAACAGGGTGACCCTGGCGAGGTCACGGACGCCGCGCAGGCGCAGGTGATCGACAGCGACCCGGATGTTCTGCAACGAGACACCGGTGTCCAGCAACCGTTTGACGACCTTCAGGACGAGGATGTCCTTGAACGAGTACAGCCGCTGCGAACCGGAGCCGTGCGCCGTGCGGATACTCGGCGCGACCAGCTTCGTCCTGGCCCAGTAGTCGAGCTGCCGGTAGGTGATCCCGGCGATCTGACAGGCGGCGGGACCGCGGTAACCGACGAGTTCGTCCGGGAGGGAAGAGTCGGGGAACAGCTCGCCCTGCTCGCCGTCTGCGACCGGAACGAGCGGCTCTTGAGGGCTACCAGCCTCGACCACGCCATGCCTCCCCTCGCCCGACCTGGCGGCCGGCGAACAAAGCCGCGCGGACCCATGTGAGTCCGCACCGGAGTGAACCGTCAAGACGGATGCCCCAGACATCCGAATCACACCTTGGCGATTTACCTCCATTGACGGTAAGCGTGTCCGGCAAAGCGGTCAACGCGACGCGCGGTCGACCTCAAGCTCTTCTTGAGACTTGCCGGGAATGGTCCCCCGAACGGCGGCGGGCTTGTCGCTTTTACTCAGTCGTGTTAATTTTTACTCATGCGAGTAAACACATCCACCGAAACCGCCGCCGCCGAGGTGCAGGCAGAGCTCGGGTTGTCGGTCACGGAGGCCGCGCGGCGGGCCCAGATCATCAGCGCCACGATCGCGACGATCGCCGAGCTCGGTTACCACAAGACGTCGTTCGCGAAGATCAAGGAGCGGGCCGGGCTGTCCAGTACCCGGATCATCTCCTACCACTTCACCAACAAGTCCGGCCTGATGCAGGCCGTGGTCACCACCGCGACCGGGATGAAGGACAAGTTCCTCGAAGAGCGGATCCAGGGCACCACCGACCGGGCCGGGCTGCTGCGCGGCTACATCGAGTCGGAGATCGCGTTCCTCGGCTCGTACCCGGAACTGGTACGGGTCATGGTCGAGATGGCTTCGAGCGGATCCGACGCGGAGGGCTGGTTCATGTCGGCGCCGATGGTCGAAGAGTTCCGTACCGGCCGGCTCGAGCGCCAGCTACGGCAGGGACAGCGGGAAGGCGCTTTCGGCGATTTCGCGCCGGACGTGATGGCGCTGTCGATCGCGCAGGCCATCGACGGTGTCGCCGCGAAATTCGCGACGGACCGGAAGCTGGATCTGGAGCGCTACGGGCGGGAACTGGCGGACCTGTTCACGCGGGCGACCGCGGCCTGAGTCGTGGGGGGGGGGGGGGGGGGGGCCCCCCCCCCCCCCCCCCACGCCCATTCAATATCCGCGCCTCGGAAGGTTTCCCGCTAAACAGAGGTGAAGAACCCACGGGAACTCTCGACACCTTCTCCTCC